>JAUVKJ010000022.1 GCA_030592145.1 Bacteroides sp. | reverse complement strand
CGTATTTGTCAGCAGGATTAATAAGAGACAGAACGTGATACGCCGGCTGACAGCCGGGAAGTGTACCTGAATAAACATTTCAATTTACTTAAGTGACTGATTGTGTGGAAGTAATAAAGTTAATAAAAAAACCCGCCAATCCAATTAAGTGCCTGTCAAAATTGTTCTTTGGAACGAGGTGTATCCCGATAAGGAGGGAAACCAGCTTTACTCGTTCGAGATCAACGGCGATAACTTCGTTTTTATCGACGGATTAGCATTTTCATTCGATAATCGTGATGTATTGACATTTTTTCCATGGTAAAACGTGATGCATTTCACGTTTTGCTTACTTTTGTATATCTTTACGCTGTGATCAGGGATATATATAAAAATCTAACGGGGTGGAAAGTGTCATCAAGAAGGAAACCACTTATCCTCAGGGGGGCAAGACAGGTAGGTAAGACTTATATACTGAAAGAATTCGGAATGAGGGAATATGATGATATTGCCTATTTCAATTTTGAGGAAAATCCTGACCTCGATGATCTGTTCACAAACAATCTTGACCCGCATAGAATTATTGAGTTGTTATCCGTATACCAGCGGAAGCCTATAAAACCAGTGGAACACCTCATCATTTTTGATGAAATCCAGGCTTCCAATAATGCACTAAATGCATTAAAATACTTTAATGAGAAAGCGAATGAATACCATATTGTTTCCGCAGGTTCTCTTCTGGGTATCAGACTTTCTAAACCTAAATCATTTCCTGTTGGAAAGGTAAATCTGATGAGTCTTTATCCACTATCATTTCCTGAGTTTTTAGATGCAAATGACAGAGCCGAACTCAGACAATTCATTGCCAATACCCAGGAAATAAAAAACTTTCCTGAACCTTTTCACAATGAGCTGATCGAGCTTCTACGGAAATATTATATTTCTGGTGGTATGCCCGAAGTCGTTCAACATTATACTCAATCAAGGAATCTGAATGAAGTCAGAGAAATCCAGAAAGAAATCATTGATTCATATGTGCTGGATTTTGCAAAGTACGCTCCCCCCTCTGATATACCAAAGTTATCCATTATCTGGAACAGCATTCCCACTCAATTAGGGAAGGAAAATAAGAAATTCATATTCTCAGCAATAAAGAAATCAGCCAGGGCAAGAGAGTATGAAAATGCAATACAGTGGCTAGAAGATTCAGACCTGGTTATCAGGATAAACCTGGCCAATGCAATACGGATACCGTTAAAAGGCTATGTTGATCCGGGCAGCTTCAAGATTTATTATCTGGATATCGGATTACTTACAGCTATGGCCAATATCCCCCCAACAGCAATCACAAAGGGAAATCAGCTATTTGATCAATACAAAGGAGCTTTTGTTGAGAATTATATCATTCAGCAGTTGCAATCCTGTATGGATGCAAAACCATGCTACTGGAAAAGTTCAGGTACTGCTGAAGTTGACTTTATATTAGAATACAATAATATGATTCTGCCGCTTGAAGTTAAAGCAGGTATTAATCCCCGTAGTAAAAGTATGAAGGTTTATATGGAAAAATACAATCCTGATTTTTTCTATCGCAGCAGTTTATTAAATCTGAAAAAAGACGACAGGATGATTAATATCCCCCTGTACGCTATCTCGTTACTACCTGGTATCGTTGAATCCGGAACCAACTCCTGAATTAGTTCCTGTACACTTTAGTTTTATTCATACATATCTGAGATATCAGCTTCTGATAATTCAATAAAAAATTGAGCTATTTTCTCTGTAATGAAATCAATATACTTTTTCCCTTTTTCCGGTGTGGCTAATTTGGGATTTCCAATACCTGTATCTTTTGTAACTTTTAACCATTCTCTTGGTGCCCAGGCCCACTTTTCCTTCATTGCTGTTATCTTAAAACTTTTAGCATCACCCTCACCTGCTTCTTCCAAAGGTAGAACTAACTCAGGAAAAGCGTGTTGCATAAAACTTGTTTCCATTTCGTTTGCGTGGTTACCAGCAACTTCAAAAAACTCTTCCCAATTACCTAATTCGTACCACGAAAGTGTAGTAATAAATATTTTTGAATCCTTTTGAAGCTCTCTTATCATTTGTTTAAAATCGTTCCCCCCATGTCCGTTGAAAACAACCAATTTTTCAATTCCTTGTTTTTCAAGACTTTCAATAACATCTATCAATACTTTTTCCTGAGTAGACGGATTCATATTGATTGTTAATTTAATATCAAGCTGTTGAGTATTTACTCCGAAAGGTATTGCCGGCAACACAATAACCTTTGCCCCTTTCTCCCATGCTGATTTTGCGGAAATCTCTGCAATTACGTCAGTTTCATATGTATCAGTCCCATAAGGGAGATGATAATTATGAGCTTCTGTTGCACCCCACGGAAGAACTGCAACTTTATATTCTGTGTTTTTTACAGTTTTCCAATTTGTCTCTTTAAGTATGTATGGTCTTGGTTTCATATTATTTTCCTTAAAAGTTGTTTCCTTCGGATTATTCGGCATTTTTCCCTTTCCGGTAGGCTTCGATCGGGGCACAGGAGCAGACCAGGTTACGGTCGCCGTATGCGTCATCGATCCGCCCGACTGCCGGCCAGAATTTGTTCTCCCTGATCCAGTGCAGCGGGAAGGCTGCCTTTTCCCTTCCGTAAGGATGATCCCATTTATCCCCGGCTGTTTCTTCAGCGGTATGGGGTGCATTTCGAAGCACATTATCTGAAGCGCCGGCCTTTCCTTCCTTAATCTCCATGATCTCTACATGAATGGATTGCAGGGCTTCAATGAAGCGGTCGAGTTCCTCCTTTGATTCGCTTTCGGTTGGTTCAACCATGAGGGTTCCGTGGACAGGAAAGGACAGGGTGGGTGCATGGAACCCATAGTCTATCAGCCTCTTGGCGATGTCGGCTTCCGTAATGTCAGCAATCTGCCTGAAGGGACGGCAATCAAGGATCATTTCATGTCCCACGAAACCATTCTCTCCGGTATACAAAATGTTATACCTGTCCCTGAGGGAAAAAGCCAGGTAATTGGCATTCAGGATGGCAAATCGGGTCGCTTCTGTAAGGCCCGGGCCGCCCAGCAATTTAATATAGGCATGAGAAATGGTCAGGATGCTTGCACTTCCCCAGGGAGCACCGGAGACAGCCGGGATCCCGTTAATTCCCCCTGTCTCGGCAAGGGGATGTGTGGGAAGGAATTCGACAAGGTGGCCGGCCACACCGATGGGACCCATTCCGGGTCCCCCTCCTCCATGCGGAATGGCAAATGTCTTATGAAGGTTCAGGTGGCATACATCGGCACCGATCAGGGCCGGGTTGGTCAGGCCGACCTGTGCATTCATATTGGCGCCATCCATATATACCTGTCCCCCGTTCTCATGAACCACCCCGATCATTTCTTTGACCTGCTCTTCAAAAACCCCATGTGTGGAGGGATAGGTAACCATAAAAGCGGCCAGCTTATCCCGGTGTTCTTCCGCCAGGGTTTTCAGGTGTTCAAGGTGAATATTGCCTTTTTCATCGCAATCGACTACCACTACCTCCATCCCGGCCATTACGGCAGAGGCCGGGTTGGTACCGTGTGCCGAGGCAGGGATCAGCACAATATTCCTGTGGCCTTCCCCCCTGCTCTGATGCCAGGCCCTGATCACCATCAGTCCGGCATACTCTCCCGAGGCGCCGGAATTGGGCATAAAGGAAATCTCTTCAAAACCTGTGATCGTTTTAAGGTCCTTTCTCAATTCATTGAAAAGCTGGTGGTAACCCTCCGCCTGTGCCAGTGGTACGAATGGATGCATATTGCCGAATTCCGGCCAGCTCAGGGCAAGCATCCCGATGGCCGCATTCAGCTTCATTGTGCATGAACCAAGGGAGATCATTGAATGTGTCAGGGAAAAATCTTTCCGTTCCAGGCGCTTGATATATCTCATTAATTCCGTCTCGGAATGGAACCTGTTGAATACATCCTGTCTCATAAAGGAGGATTTCCTGGCATAAGAACCCAGGTCCCTGTTCTCTCCAAACTCCACAAGCGGCGTGAATTTCCGTTCCGAAACAAGAGCAAATACCTTCAGGATACCGTTCAGATCTTCCATCATGACGGTTTCGTCAATGCTGATCCTGACCCGGTGATCATCCGGGTAATGAAAATTAAGCTGTTTCTGAAGGGCCCGCTTCTCAACTTCTTCGCTTTTCAGATGTCCCGGCAACTGAATGCTGAGAGTATCAAAGAATGTACCTGCATCCAGGGTAAAACCCATGGTTTCCAGCTTATCGGCAAGTGTGGAAGCTGCCTGGTGGATCCTGCCGGCTATCCGGCGGAGTCCGGCCGGACCATGATAGCAACCGTACATACCGGCCATGGTGGCGAGCAGGGCCTGGGCCGTGCATATATTGGAGGTGGCCCGTTCCCTTTTGATGTGCTGCTCCCTTGTCTGAAGCGCCATCCGCAGGGCAAGGTTCCCATGATGGTCGACAGATGCGCCAATGATCCTTCCGGGAATGTTGCGTTTGAATTTATCACGTGTCGCAAAATACGCGGCATGCGGTCCGCCGTACCCTATAGGTATGCCAAAGCGCTGGGTGGATCCGAACACCACATCTGCATCCCATTCTCCGGGAGGAACGATCAGGGCCAGGCTTAACAGATCTGTCGCAACCCCGACCAGTATATCATTCCCATGGGCGCGTTCAACAAATCCCCTGTAATCCCTTATCACTCCATCCCCGGCAGGGTATTGCAGCATGGAGCCAAACCAGGTGTCATCCAGCGATATGGAATCGAAAGAACCGAACACCAGCTCAATACCCAGGGGCTCCGCACGGGTCTTCAGTAAATCTACCGTATTCGGAAAACTGTTTTCATCAACGAAGAATTTCGTGACCCCGGCTTTTACCATGGCTCTTGTGCGCAAATTGAACATCATGATCATGGCTTCCGCGGCTGCCGTGGCTTCATCGAGCAGGGAGGCATTGGCGATCTCCATCCCGCTCAGTTCCATGACCATGGTCTGGAAATTCATGAGAGCTTCAAGCCTGCCCTGGGATATCTCCGCCTGGTAAGGGGTATAGGAAGTATACCATGCCGGGTTCTCAAGGATGTTGCGCTGTATCACAGCCGGGAAAATCGTGTTGTAATAACCAAGTCCAATGAAGGATCTGTAGAGGATGTTTCGGCCGGCAAGCTTTTTCAGTTCATTGAAATACTCATATTCGCTGATCCCCCAGGGCAGGTCAAGGGTTTCCTTCATCCGGATTGAAGGAGGTATGCACCGGTCGATAAGTTCATCGATACTTTTGGCTCCGATCTTTTCAAGCATTGGCTTTACATCGTGTTTCCGGGGACCAATATGGCGGTTTGTAAATATGTCCATTGAAGTTTTTGTTTTAAGAATCTACAAAAATATAAATCCGGAACAGATTTCTGAATAAATCCTCTATGTTGAAAAATACTTTTAACTCAGAAAAGGGTTTGATTCCTTTTCTGTTCCAATGCTGGTATGAGGTCCATGTCCCGGGTAAACCCTCGTATCCGGATCCAGCCCGAGCAATTTCTCCCGTATACCGTTTACCAGGCTCTCGTAATCTCCCCCCGGCAGGTCCGTTCTGCCTATACTTCCCCTGAACAGAACATCCCCTGAAAGAATGAATTTTCGTTCCGGGCTGTAAAGCAGTATCCCCCCGGGTGAGTGGCCCGGAATATGGATCAGCTCCAGGGAAGACTCTCCGAATCTGAGCACATCTCCGTCATTCAGAAATCCTTCCGGTTCAGGGGGAAGCTCCAGGGAAAGTCCGAAAAAATCAGCCTGCTTCATGCTTGCAGACAGGAGGGGTTTTTCCAGGGAATGGACATAAAAAGGCAGATCGAACTTTTGCGAAAGAAATGCCACTCCCAGTATATGGTCTATATGGCAATGGGTATTCACAAGCTTCACCGGTTTGAATCCATGATCTTCGATATAGTCCACCAATTGCTCTTTCTCCTCCTGTTCCTGGCATCCGGCATCTACGATGATACACTCACCTGTGTGGTCAAAAAGAATATAGGTGTTCTCCTGGAAAGGATTAAATACAAATGTTTCAATGTTGATCATGGCAGTTTTATGTTTAGTCCCGTGTTCCTTTTAAAAGCGGAACAAATACGAAGGAACCATGTTCGGTCCTTTCAAATTCATCTTCTCCTTTCCGGACGATGCGTACCATCTGCTGTCCGGGTTCCCCTCCAACCGGAACCACAAGTATCCCTCCCCCCTTGAGCTGTTGCATCAGGGATTCCGGGACATCATTCACCCCTGCTGTCACAAGTATCCGGTCAAACGGACCATAGCTTTGTTTTCCCTGGTACCCGTCACCGAAGAAAAAATGTGGTTTGTAACCGAGCTCACTCAATATCTCCTGTGCTTTCAGAAAAAGTGTCCGCTGTCTTTCGATTGTATAGACCGAAGCACCAAGCTCCAGCAGCACAGCCGTCTGGTAGCCCGATCCGGTCCCGATCTCCAGGACCCTGTCGCGGGAACGGACTTCCAGCAATTCGGTCTGAAACGCCACTGTATAAGGCTGGGAAATCGTTTGCCCGCCTCCAATGGGAAATGCCTGGTCCTTATAGGAAAACCCGATAAAACTGCTGTCCATGAAAAGATGCCTTGGAATGCACCCGATCGCATCCAGTATCCGTTCGTCACGGATACCTTTACTGCGGATGGTTTCGACGAGTTTTTTACGTAATCCTTTATGTTGAAAAGTATCGATCATCATAATTTCTGCATCTGCAAATTTGATATTTTTTTAACAAAAAAAGCTTATTCGTTGAAAAGTATTTGGAATCTGATCTTTAAAAAACTCTATGTTTGCAGAAACACATGATCTTCAATGCTTAAGATCGGCATCATCGGTGATAGCGATCCTGGTTCAGGATTGAGTGAGATTATCACCAACAATACAACCTGTATATATTCAGGTAGTTATCATCCGAATCCTGTGCGTGCCAGGCATTTTTCAGGTAATTCTGATGTCCCCGTGTATTCCTCTTTCCAGGCCTTCCTTTCCAACTGTGATGCGATCATTGTTGAGTCAACCGAAGATATAGACTCAGGGAACATCATTGAAGCATTGAAGGATTCCAAGCATATTTTGCTTGAAAAGCCAATGGACTGGCAGGATGAGGAACTTGAATATCTGTTTAAACTGGCAGAAGAAGCAAATACTCTTTTTCAACTGAGGGAATCTTTCCTTTTCGACCCGGTTATAAAAGCGGCTGAACCTTTTATCCATTCCCCGGCTTTTATAGATTATCAGATCGGGATATCCTCCGAAGCCCCCGAGGAAAAGCTGCCGGACCTGATCATACGGTCAGTCTTCCAGTGTGTCGATGCAATATTTCATCTGAATCCCGGCCGTGTATCGAAATACAGTACGGTTTTCTCACCCGATCTTTTTGGTTTTCCGGGGGTGATTCACGGAAGGATCGAGTTCGATAACGGCTGTATTGCCAACATTACCTGTAACGGCTATACCGAACAGAACAAATCAATCTGCTACATCTACCAGGAGAACAGGCATGCCATTCTGAATTTTCTGAGCCGGCGCCTTGTCATTAAGGACAAAACCGAAGAAGAAGAAAAACCCAGATCCTTCAGTGTTCCGCTGAAGACCGCTGATCCGCATGTTGAAGAAATACTGGACTTCACCGGGATGATCCTGAATAAAAGTTATCATCTTACCCCCAATGACAGGTATTTACAATCTTTCTTACTGGCAAGGAAAATGATCGAGAACCTTCCTATTCATGCCCTCCATATTTGATTGCCTGTTATTAAAAGTCGCTCAACACAATTTTTTATAAGATCTCCCGTTTATAGACAGACGTTGAGTCACTAAACCCTAATGTTAACTAACTGGCTATTCCTAATTCCCAGTGAATAAAAGGAAACTGGTAATACTGTATGTCCTATTCGATTTCCTGTCTGCAACAATCAGCTGGGCCATCTTTTATATTTATCGCAAGGTACAGGTCGAACCTGCGGTCTTTGGATACGAAATTCCGCTTGAACTGGGCACAAGGTTTTATGTCGGGATCATGGTCATCCCGGTCTTCTGGCTAAGCCTTTATTATCTCTCGGGAGCCTATAAGGATGTTATGCGTAAATCCAAGTTGAGGGAACTGGGACAGACCATTCTCATTACCCTGACCGGCGTGGTTATTCTTTTCTTTGCCCTGATCCTCGATGATGTAATTGTTTCCTATAAGGATTATTACTCTTCCTTTCTTATTTTATGCGGTCTTCAGTTTGTACTTACCTACATACCCCGGGTTACCCTCACAAGCATTATAACAAAGCAGGTCCACCGCCGCCGTATCGGGTTCAATACTCTCATGATCGGCAGTAACGGAAGGGCCATGGAGATCTATAAGGAGTTCGAGGAACGGGACAATTCCCCCGGCAACCGCATTGTGGGTTTTCTCAATGGGAATTCAAAAGGAGAGTATCAGCTGGAAGGCCTTACAAAACATCTCGGGTCCGTCTCAGATGTGAAACAGGTGGTTGAGGAACACCAGATCGAAGAGGTAATAATTACCCTGGATACCTCTGAGCACCAGGCCATCAGCAATATCATCAATACCCTGAGCGGAAGCAAGGTCGTTATAAAAGCCTGCCCTGATATACATGATATCGTTACGGGGAAAGTAAAGGTCCGTACGATCTTCGGAATGCCCCTGATACAGATTACTAATGCCCTAATGCCTGTCTGGCAGGAAAATTTGAAGAGAGCACTGGATATGGCCTTGTCGATCCTGTCATTAATACTGCTTTCTCCGCTTATTATTTTTTTGATGATCGGAGTGAAATTGAGTAGCAGGGGACCCATACTGCTGAGGCAGGAAAGGATAGGAAAATACGGAAAGCCATTTACGCTTTATAAGTTCAGGTCAATGGTAGCCGATGCCGAAAAGAACGGTCCTGAATTAAGCAGGAAGAACGACGTCAGGCTGACTAATTTCGGCAAATTCATGCGGCAGAGGAAACTTGACGAGATCCCCAATTTTGTCAATGTCATCAAAGGAGAGATGTCGCTGGTCGGTCCCCGGCCCGAACGGCAATACTATATCGACCAGATCATAAAAAAGGCTCCCCATTATGTGCATCTTCAAAGGCTAAAGCCAGGGATCACTTCATGGGGACAGGTTAAATATGGTTATGCTATTAATGTCGATGAGATGATCATAAGGCTGAGATATGATCTGCTGTACATCGAGAACATGACCATCTTCGTTGATTTCCAGATCCTGATCTTCACGCTCCTGACCATTTTCAAGAAGGAGCATATTTAAAGTGTACGATCTTCAGCGGATGGTATTCCGGTCCCCCAGACCTTAAAATGCTCTCATAATAAATAAGCTTCTCCATCCGGCTTTTCTGGTAAAAACAATCCCGGTATTCCTCTATCAGGCCTTCGAGCAGGTCCCGGTCTTTTATATATTTTATCCTGGCCAGAGTAAGATGTGGACTGAATTTTCGCTCTCCGGCGGGAAATCCCACGCCGTCCAGTTTCCGGTCCAGCATACTTTTAAGATCCTGCAATATGCGGTCCGGGTCCATCCCGATCCAAAGTACCCGGGGATCGCGGATACTCCGGAAAAGTCCCAATCCCCTGAATACAACCTCAGGAGAAGTAAATCCAGGAACCGTCTCCTCCAGGATCTTTCCTGTCGCGCTCACCAGTTCCGGGCTTGTGTCACCAAGAAAATGCAGGGTAATATGCAACTTGTCCTGATCGACCCATTTGATTTTTTCCATACACAGAGCATCCTGCAAATGCAGAATGCAATCTGATATTTTTTTTTGGGGTTCTGCCCTCAGGGCTATAAATGTTCTTTGCATACACTGAAAAATTGAATAATTTTATAAAAAATATTAAACCCTGTAAGTTATGCAAAAAATTGCCGTGGTATTATCAGGAAATGGTGTATATGATGGTTCCGAAATTCACGAAGCCACCCTCACCCTATATTCCATCGCCAGGATGGGAGCTGTTTACGAGATCTTTGCGCCCGACATTCCCCAGCATCATGTGATCAATCACCTGACCGGGGAAGAGATGGCCGAATCACGAAACGTGCTGGTCGAATCAGCCCGTATTGCCCGGGGTAAAATCAGGAACCTTAATGAGTTCTCCGGCCGGGAATTCGATGCCCTTATATTCCCGGGTGGTTTCGGCGCTGCCAAGAATCTATCCACCTTTGCCTTTGACGGTATCGATTGCAAGGTGAACCCGGATGTAGAAAACGCCATTAAGGAAATGATATCCCTGGGCAAACCCATAGGGGCTCTCTGCATATCACCTGTCATCCTGGCAAGGATACTGGAGGACGTGGAGCTTACCATAGGGCAGGATGCCGGTACGGCAGAAGCAATACAAAAAATGGGGTCCACCCATACGGAAACATCACACGGAGAAATTATTGTTGACAGGAAATACAAGGTAGTTACCACACCCTGCTACATGCTTGATGCAACTATCGACCAGATTGGGGAAGGTGCAGACAAAGTTGTTGGCGCCATTTTGAAACTGATCTGATCAGAACCTTAACAGGAGATGTAATCCATTTCCTGGGGGATGGTTCAGAGCTGACCGTTCTCGATCAGGATCACGATTTCCTCGATAATGCGGTCCTCTCCGTCAGCATCGTATTCCGATTTCAGGTTGGAACCGAACAGCCTTGCAAGGGCCTGCCAGAAGGCGGCCGACAGCTTACCGCGCAGTTCTTTTACCAGTTCAAAGGAAGTATCTCCGGTTTCCCTGTCAACCAGCTTGATAAGGATCCTCCCCTGTGTTATGGTGAGTTTTTTCAGATCCTCCTTATAATCCCTTAATAGTTCCTTTTCAACCTCCTTAATATATGCCCTTTGCTCATTTTCGGTTTCGAGTGTGGCCATACGGACTTCCACTTCGGCAAACTTATCCCCAGCCATCCTGGCCCAGGGATAGGCCCTTTTTACATTATAGATCAGGCGTGTGTACCGCCTTCTCTCCCTCCGGTTTTTAAACTTCTTTGTCGGAAAGATATAGACCTCATCCAGATCGGCAACCCAGAGTGTATCCCCATCGAGGATAATCGCACGGGCAATATAAATATCCCCTGTTTTCGGAATGGAATCCTGAGCGGATGCAATGGACCCGCTTATCAGGTATAAGCACGGCAAAAAAAGGTATAATATCCCGGATGAATATTTCATGAAAGGCAAAATAAGAATTTTAATACTTCAATAACCATTCCTTGACGTCCTCCCTTCCGTAAACAGAAAGGGATTCCTGAGGCTTCTACGAAGCCTGGGACAGCATACCCTCGCGGGTCCCTGCAGGTTCCTGCTGCCGACCGCTCATGCGGTTCGCTCGACAGGCCATCTCCGTCTGCCCGACGGTTCGTATATCTCATTGTTTTTCGAGACAATTTCTGGTACTTAATGATATATATATCAAAATATCATTGTTTAATTTGAAAAAAAGCTGTCCAATCATTTAAATACCACAATAAATAAAACAAAGCGGTACTT
>JAUVKJ010000290.1 GCA_030592145.1 Bacteroides sp. | reverse complement strand
GAAGAGATACCCGGGCGTTTCGGAGTTCTGGACGTAGAGGATGTGAGTTGGAAGAATTACCTGGATTCATTGTCATGTACGGAATGCGGCCGTTGCACCGCCGTTTGTCCCGCTAACATTACAGGGAAGAAATTATCTCCCCGGAAAATAATAATGGATGTGAGAGCCCGGATGAAAGAAAAGGGCCCGGGCCTGGTTAAGAACGGCAGGGAGTTTTCGGATGGGAAATCACTTATCCGGAATTATGTTACAGAGGAGGAACTCTGGGCCTGTACATTATGTAACGCATGTGCCCGGGAATGCCCGGTCAACATTAATCATCCTGCCCTTATTACAGGCATGAGACGTTACCTGGTCATGGAAGAATCTGCTGCTCCGGGGGAATTGAACTCCATCTTTTCGAACATTGAGAACAATGGCGCTCCCTGGCAATTCTCGCAGGAAGACCGTTTATTGTGGGCAGAGGATAGTATGATGAACGTTGAGGTCCCCGTTCTCGCAGATTGTATTGCTCGGGGAGAAAAACCTGAGTATCTGTTCTGGGTTGGAAGCGCAGGGGCTTTCGATGACCGTTACAAACATGTATCCCGTGCCTTTGTAAAGATCCTGGAAACCCTCGGAACATCTTATGCAGTGCTTGGCACAGAGGAATCATCCACCGGGGATGTGGCACGCAGGGCGGGCAACGAAATGCTGTTTCAGATGCAGGCCCTGATGAACATTGAGATCTTCGAGGGCTACGGGGTAAAGAAGATACTGACCTGCGATCCGCATGCCTATAATACCTTCAAAAATGAATATCCCGACCTGGGTGGAAACTACGAGGTTTTCCACCATACACAGTTCCTTCGCGACCGTATGGCTAAGGGTGATCTGAACCTTCCGCCGGATGCCCTGGAGGGCAGGACCATAACCTACCACGATCCCTGCTACCTGGGAAGGGCCAACAGGGAATACAGGGCACCGCGACAGATACTGGATGCCCTTGGTGCCGAAAAGAAGGAGATGAAGAGAAACATGAGCTTTGCACTCTGTTGCGGAGCCGGGGGCGGACAGATGTTCAAGGAAGCGGAGCAGGGAGACAGGGAGGTGTTCATCGAGCGTACCGGGGAGGCCCTGGCGACCGGTGCGGATATCATTGCCACCGCCTGCCCCTATTGCATGGTGATGCTGACGGACGGACTGAAGTACAAGAACAGGGAGGCTGATGTGAAGAATTACGATATTGCCGAACTTGTGGTTCTGGCACTCGGACTTTAGAAGAAAAAATACTATTACTAAACCTGATATTATGGAAGATCAAAAATTAATTACCGGAGGAGAGTTTCTGGTCAAGGAAACCGATCCGGCAGATGTTTTTATCCCGGAAGAATTTGATGAAGAACAGAAGATGATCGGGCAGACCTGCCAGGATTTTCTCGATACGGAAGTCTTTCCCGTGCTAGACAGGATCGATGCACAGGAGGAAGGACTGATGCGTAAACTTCTGGAAAAATCCGGAGAACTGGGACTGCTGGCCATTTCTGTCCCCGAGGAATACGAAGGATTCGGACAATCCTTTATCACGGCCATGTACGCCAGTGAGATCCTGGGTGCCGGTTATTCCTATGCCGTGGCCTTTTCCTGCCATACCGGGATCGGCACCCTGCCTATCCTGTATTACGGGAATGAGGAACAAAAGCAAAAATATATTTCAAAACTGGCCAGCGGAGAGATGGTGGGTGCATACTGCCTTACCGAACCCGGAGCCGGATCGGATGCCAACTCGGGAACCACAAAAGCAGTTCTTTCTGAGGATGGCAGGCATTACATCCTGAACGGGCAGAAGATGTGGATCACCAATGCCGGATATGCAGATGTAATGACCGTCTTTGCCAAGATCGACAACGACAGGGTACTGAGTGCATTTATCGTTGAGAGGGATTTCCCCGGGATAGTCTTTAATCCGGAAGAAAAAAAGATGGGGATCAAGGGATCCTCTACCAGGCAGATCTTTTTTAACGATTGCAAGGTCCCGGTTGAGAACCTGCTCGGAAAACGGGGTGAGGGATACCGGATTGCATTGAACATCCTTCATATGGGCAGGATCAAAATGGGCGCCAATGTGATCGGTTCGGCAAAGAAAGCCATTGATCAGTCCGTCGGATATGCCAATGAAAGAAAACAGTTCAATTTCCTGATATCACAGTTTGGAGCCATCAAATACAAACTCGCGGAACAGGTGATCCGGACCTTCGCGATAGAAAGCGCCGTCTACAGGGCCAGCAAGTCCCTGGATGATGCCATCAATTGTTATGTTGCCAATGGAGATGACAAGGGCCGGGATACCATGGCAGCATTCAATCATTTTGCGATTGAAGCTGCAGTGTTGAAGGTCTTCGCTTCAGAAGTGCTGGATTATGTGGTGGACGAGGCCGTACAGATCCATGGCGGTATGGGTTTCTCGACAGAGATGCCTGTGGAGCGGGGATACAGGGATTCAAGGGTCAACAGGATCTTCGAGGGAACCAATGAGATCAACCGCCTCCTCCTGGCGGATGCCATGATCAAAAAAGGGGCCAAGGGAGTGCTTCCCCTCACGGAAGAAGCAGAAAAGGCTTTTAAAGAGCTTAAAAACCTGAAAGAGGAAAAAACCGCAGAGATGGAATATTTTGAAGAAAAGGGCAAATACATCGCCGGTTTCAAAAAGATCATACTGATGCTGATGAAAGCCGTCTCGGAAAAATTCGGCCGCACCCTTGTACACGAGCAGGAGATACTCAGCAATATTTCCGACAGCATTATACAGCTGTACATAGCTGAATCTATCTTGTTGAGGGTAAAGAAAATGGAATCGCTCAAAGGGGAGGACGAGATCAGGGTTTACAGGGATATTCTTGATGTATTCGTCTTCGACGCCGCCGCAAAGATCGGCAAATGCGTCAAAGATGCTACCTATTCCTTTGCTTTGGGTGAAATCCGCGACCAGCTCGAAACAGGGGTCAGTCATTTTACATCCGTGGCCGGGGTAAATGTGAAGGAAGCCCGCAGGAGAATAGCAGACCGTATGATCGACGAGAACCGGTACTGTTTCTGATACGGTTCCTGTCCCGCCCCCGGGAAGAACAGCCTTAAAATGCTGATTCATTATGGATGCTGGAAGCTCAGATAAACTGATCCTCATGGGTGCCGGGAACCTGGCCTGGCACCTTGGTCCGGCTTTACAGGATGC
>JAUVKJ010000099.1 GCA_030592145.1 Bacteroides sp. | reverse complement strand
CTGGACGGGATGGTCCGTAAGAAGGTAAACCATCACGGGAAGTGAAATTCCCGCCAGAATTGAGCCCAGGGAAACATACCGGAAAATAAGGAAGACGATCATAAAAACACCCAGGCTTCCGGCAGCCGGAAGGGGCATCAGGCCGATTATAACACCAAACAGCGTGGCTACGGCCTTTCCTCCACGGAAGTCCGCGAATACCGGATAGATATGGCCCAGGGCAGCGGCCGACCCGCATATAACCCTTTCCCAGAGCAGCAGATCCGTGTCAGAGATGATGGATGAACAGATATATGGCAGGTATGTTGCAGCCAGGCCTTTTCCAATATCAAGCAAGAGCACCGGGAGTCCCGCTTTCCAACCCAGTACCCTCCATGTATTTGTTGCTCCGGCATTTCCACTGCCGTGATCCCGCACATCGGTATTGAAGAACCCCTTTCCTAACCAGACAGAAAAAGGCAGCGAGCCCAACAGGTAGGCCGCTGCCGTAAAAAGAATGCCAGTGATGATCACCTCCTGTGCAGGCCACATGGTATTAAACTTGCGGACCCGCGATGATCAGCTTCCGTGTCTCCTCACTGTCTGTAAAATGATTAAAATTATCTATGAATTTCTTCCCGAGTTCCCGGGCCCGGGTATCCCATTCGGATGGGTCGGACCAGATGTTCCTTGGATTTAAAATGCCAGGATCCACACCCGGCACAGATTTAGGTATCTGAAGGTTAAATACCGGAATTGTTTCATATTCGGCGTTGTCCAGGCAGCCATCAAGGATACAGTCGATGATCTTCCGGGTTGAGGGAAGATCTATGCGGCTTCCTCCTTTTCCGTAACCGCCGCCTACCCATCCTGTATTAACAAGCCATGCGCTGGCTCCGTGTTCTTTCATCTTGCGCGTCAGTTCATTCGCGTAGATGAGGGGATCCAGCAGCAGGAATGCGGCCCCGAAGCAGGCCGAAAAGGAAGGTACAGGTTCTGTGATACCTCTCTCGGTACCGGCAACCTTTGCCGTATATCCACTGATGAAATGGTACCTTGTCTGGTCTTCCGTCAGCCTGGAAACGGGGGGCAGAATACCAAAGACATCGGCCGTGAGAAAGATCACGCTTTTTGCATGACCGGCTTTGGAGACCGGTTTAACAATATTGTCAATATGATAGATAGGGTAAGAAACCCTTGTATTGGCAGTTTTTGAATCGTCCTCCCATTCGACCTTACCGGTCTTTCCATCGAATACTACATTTTCGAGCAGGGCATCCCGCCTGATGGCCTTATAGATATCCGGCTCCTTTTCAGGATCCAGCCTTATCGTTTTGGCATAGCATCCACCCTCAAAGTTGAAAACGCCATCATCGTCCCAGCCATGCTCATCATCCCCGATCAGCACCCTTTTCGGATCTGCCGACAGGGTGGTTTTACCAGTTCCTGACAGTCCAAAGAACAAGGTAGTAACACCGTCCCTGCTAACATTTGCAGCGGCGTGCATGGCAGCAATCCCTTTCAGCGGAAGATAATAATTCATAACCGAAAAGATCCCTTTCTTCATCTCTCCTCCATACCAGGATCCCCCGATACATGCTCTTCCCTCCTTGAGATTAAATACTGCATACACCTCAGAGTGCAAGCCGTGCTTCTCCCAGTTCTTATTGATTGTTTTCGCCGCGTTCAGCACTACGAAATCAGGTTCAAATGATTCCAGTTCCTCTTCCGAGGGGCGGATGAACATGTTCTTCACGAAATGTGCCTGCCAGGCCACCTCGCAGATAAACCGAATATTCAGCCGGCTTTCTTTATTTGCTCCGGCGTATCCATCCTGCACATAGAGTTTTGTACCGGAAAGCTGCTTTGCAGAATTTTCATACAACTCTTTCCATACCTCTTCAGAAACCGGTTTATTATCGGAAGCTTCTCTCCGTTCGTTCCTCCACCAGATATTATTTTCGTTCTCATCTTCCCTTACAATGTATTTATCCTTTGGGGAACGGCCGGTGAATACTCCCGTATCCACTGTAACAGCTCCGGTATAGGTTACATGTCCACGCTCCAATCCTTCAAGGGAAGGATCTGTTTCGTGTTTGAATAATTCATCATAAGACAGATTGTGATAAATTTCCTTCACATTATTTATCCCGTACCGGGAAAGGTCTAAGTTTTTTAATCTCTCTGCCATAATTTTAATCTTAATGGTTATAAATCAGTGTGAGCAGGCCGCCAGATCCTGGCAGCCTCTGGTGTTTTGATGGTATAAATCTATTTATTCTCTTTTATGGAGGCTTGTGCAGCAGCTACCCTTGCGATGGGTACCCTGTAGGGTGAACAGCTCACATAATCCATGCCCACACGATGACAGAATTCCACCGAACCGGGCTCGCCGCCATGCTCCCCGCAAATACCAACCTTCAGGTCCGGCCTGGCGGTGCGTCCCCTGCTTGTACCCATTTCCACAAGCTGTCCGACCCCTTCCTGGTCAAGTACCTGGAAGGGATCATACTTCAGGATACCTTTGTCAATATAGACGGGCAGGAATTTACCCGCGTCATCCCTTGAATATCCAAAGGCCATCTGAGTCAGGTCATTGGTCCCGAATGAGAAAAACTCGGCCTTCCTGGCAATAAGATCAGCGGTCAGGGCCGCACGCGGGATCTCGATCATGGTTCCTACCAGGTATTCAATCCTGTCGCCCCTTTCTTCAAATACTTTTTCGGCGATACTGCGAATGATCTCCTCCTGCATCTCGAATTCCTGTACGGTGCCGATAAGCGGGATCATGATCTCCGGGATTGCCTTGATCCCCTTTGCCTTCAGGTTCAGGGCAGCTTCAATGATAGCCCTGGCCTGCATCTCCGATATTTCAGGATAGGTGTTGCCCAGGCGGCATCCCCTGTGTCCCAGCATGGGGTTGAACTCATGAAGGTCTTCAATCTTGGCTTTGATCTCTTCAACGGTAATCCCCATCTCCCTGGCCATTATCTTCTGGTTTTCTTCCTCATGGGGAACAAACTCATGGAGGGGAGGATCGAGCAGTCTTATAGTTACGGGAAGATCATGCATGGCTTCGAAAATTCCCTCGAAATCCTCACGCTGGATGGGGAGCAGTTTATCGAGTGCCTTGCGGCGTCCGGCTTCGTCGTCTGCCAGGATCATTTCGCGCATGGCGGTGATCCGGTCACCTTCAAAAAACATATGCTCGGTGCGGCAAAGCCCGATCCCCTGTGCTCCGAAATTACGGGCTACCACTGAATCCTTGGGAGTGTCGGCATTTGTACGGACGTTCATTCTGGTATGTTTTTCAGCCAGGTCCATCAGTTTTCCGAAGTCACCGCTCATTTCAGGATCCATGGTTGCGATCTGTCCCTCGTATACTTCACCGCTGGTCCCGTTCAGGGAGATCCAGTCACCTTCCCTGAATACCTGTCCGTCAACGGTCATGGTCCGGGCCTTGTAATCAATCCTGAGGCTGCCTGCACCGGAAACACAGCATTTACCCATTCCACGTGCAACCACGGCAGCGTGTGAGGTCATTCCGCCACGGGCGGTCAGAATTCCTTTTGCGACATTCATTCCGCGGAGGTCTTCGGGGGAAGTCTCAATACGTACCAGCACGACCTGCTTGCCGGATTCCACCCATTCCTCCGCCTCGTCGGCAAAGAATACGATCTGGCCGGTGCCGGCACCGGGAGAGGCCGGCAGGCCCTTTGCAATAACTTTCGCTTTACGGATGGCATCGGCATCAAACACCGGGTGAAGCAATTCATCCAGCTTATTTGGCTCGATGCGCAGCAGGGCGGTTTTTTCATCAATCGCGCCTTCCTTCAGAAGGTCCAGGGCGACAGTTACCATGGAAGCGCCTGTTCGCTTGCCGTTCCTGGTCTGGAGCAGCCAGAGCTTGCCATCCTGGATGGTGAATTCCAGGTCCTGCATATCCTTATAATGAGCATCAAGCTTTTTCTGTATATCAAAGAGTTCCTTGTAAATTTCAGGCATCTGTTCTTCAAGGGAAGGATAATCAGCAATCCTTTTCTCTTCGCTGACCTGTGCAAGTACGGCCCAGCGCTCCGATCCTTCCTTTGTGATCTGGCGGGGGGTCCTGATCCCGGCTACCACATCCTCACCCTGGGCATTGAGCAGGTATTCACCGTTGAAAAGGTTTTCACCGGTCCCTGCGTCCCTGGTAAAGGCTACCCCTGTTCCGGAGGTTTCACCCATGTTACCGAATACCATGGCCTGCACGTTTACAGCAGTTCCCCATTCTTCAGGGATATTGTTCAGTTTCCGGTACACATCGGCCCGGTCGTTGTTCCAGCTGTCGAAAACGGCTGCAATGGATCCCCATAGCTGCTCCCATGCATCGGTCGGGAAATCTTTTCCGGTTTTTTCCTTGACGGCGGACTTAAACCTGGAAACCATTTCTTTCAAATCATCAGTCGTAAGTTCCGTGTCATTTTCAACACCCTTCTCAGTTTTGATCTCATCAATGATCACTTCAAAAGGATCATGGTCTTCTTTTGATTCCGGCTTCAAACCCATAACGACATCCCCGTACATCTTGATAAAACGGCGATAGGAGTCCCACGCAAAACGCGGATTACCTGTCTTTTTTGCCAGTCCTTCGACAACTTCATCATTCAAACCAAGGTTCAGGATAGTATCCATCATACCGGGCATGGATGCACGGGCTCCGGAACGGACGGACATCAGGCAGGGATTCTCCCTGTCCCCGAACTTTGAATTCATAAGTGTTTCAACATTCCTGATCGCTTCTTCAACCTCTTCACTGATCAGTTTAATGACTTCTTCCTTACCCAGCTGATTGTATTCTGCACATACTTCAGTTGTGATGGTAAAGCCCGGAGGAACCGGAACCCCGATCAGGTTCATCTCAGCCAGGTTGGCACCTTTGCCACCCAGAAGATTCTTCATATCGGTTTTACCTTCAGCCTGTTTATTACCAAATGTGTAGACTCTTTTTTCGTTGGACATCGTTTTTAATTTTTATTGTTTAACCAATTATTACCCTGTTTTTAAAGAGTACAAATGTATTTAAAAAAACTTTATATCAGTTCTAAATTAGCTTGAAATAAAATGAACTTCCGTGGAGGAGAGTAAGGGATGCATGCGAGGCATTTTCATGGCCCTGATCGCGGGTGGAAACGGATGATGGCATCTCTCAGATATTGCCGGTCAAGATGGGTATATATCTCGGTTGTAAGGATGGATTCATGTCCCAGCATTTCCTGCACAGCCCTGAGGTCTGCACCGCCATCGATCAGATGTGTGGCAAAGGAATGGCGGAAGGTATGGGGACTGATGTTCTTGTTTATACCTGCCCCTGCCGCCAGTTCCTTGATCATCGAAAAGACCATGACGCGGCTGAGTTTTCGGCCCCTGCGGCTCAGGAAAAGAATGTCTTCATGTTCCTTCCCGATCCGGGAAAGAGAATTACGGTCCGGCAGGTAGTTCCTGATCTCCCTGAGTGCTGTCCTCCCTATGGGGACCAGGCGCTCCTTATTGCCTTTCCCGGTGATCCGGACAAATCCCTGATCAAAATAGACATAAGACAATCTCAGGTTGATGAGTTCTGAAACTCTCAATCCACAACCGTACAGTACCTCGATCATCGCCCGGTTCCTTCTTCCCTCCGGTTTCGAGAGATCAATTTCGGCCAGGATGCTTTCAATTTCCTCTATACTCAGTACCTCCGGAAGCTTACGGCCGATCCTGGGGATCTCCAGCAGGCTTGTGGGATCTGTTTCGATCACGTCTTCAAGAAGCAGGTATTTGAAAAAGGATTTGATACCTGAGATCAGCCTGGCCTGGGAACGCGAACTCAGTCCCAGTTCATTGATCCATACAAGGAATTCTGTCAGGTGATGCAGTTCAACGCCAGACGGTGAAACTTCGTATTGCTGCATTTCAAGGAAACCCGAAAATTTTCTAATATCCCTGGCATAGGCTTCGACGGAATTGGCCGAAAGGGATTTTTCCAGTTTCAGGAAGATCCTGAAATCCTTTATATGCCGGTCCCAATTCAAAACAATCGTAATTTACCAAATTAATTAAACAACGGGCCATCGTTCGATACAGAGGATCAGCGACACCCCTATTGCAGCGCCGGACAGCAGCAGGTTCCAGTCCCTGCGCTTCATCCCTGAAACATCAACAAAAAGCAACGAAACGAGAAGGATGATCATGACGATCAGAACCTGCCCGATCTCGAGTCCCAGGTTAAAAGAGAAAAGAGGAAGCAGGAGATTGTCCTGGGTACCCAGCAGGCTTCTGAGGTAATTGGAAAAACCCAATCCATGGATCAGTCCGAAAAACAGCGCCGATCCGTATTTGAATCGATAAGAGACCGCAGCCACCCTGTCTCCGCGCTGGATCACATTCCAGACCCCTGTAACACAAATGGTCACGGGGATCAGGAACTCAATGATGCCGGTGGGGATCCGGACCAGGTTCAGGGTGGCCAGTGCCAGGGTCAGGGTATGTCCTACTGTAAACGCCGTCACGAGGATAAGCACCCTTTTCCATTGTTTGATACTGTATACGGCGCAAAGGGCTATTAGAAAGAGAATATGGTCATAACCAGCAAGATCGGCGATATGTTCGAATCCAAGTGCGAAATATAA
>JAUVKJ010000192.1 GCA_030592145.1 Bacteroides sp. | reverse complement strand
GAGTACTTTAATGCAGCCGGCGTCGATGATCTCTTCATCCTCCTGGTTATAGCTGTAGGCGGTCTGGGCTATGATCGGCAGATCACGCCTGAATTTTTTAATGACCCTGGTGGCATCAATGCCATTCACTTCGGGCATCCGGATATCCATCAGCACCAGGTCAATCCGCTCATTTTCTATGCACTGTTCTACTGCCTCCCTGCCATTTTGTGCCCAGATAAGGTTCGCCTTGGTTATGCTGAGAACTGCCTCTATCAGCATATAATTGGCGGCTACATCTTCCGCTACCAGGATGGTTTTATCTGACCAGTCATTCTTTATTTTTTCTGAATTAGCGGACATAATATTTGTGGTTCTCATATTCTCTTATCGTTCTGATCATTTATACTACTTTCAATTTAATTCCTTCATCACTAATGAGAATGGTCTCCTTCGGTTCACCGTTTTCATGGTAAACACCCGGGGGAATGGTCATTCGGATATGTTCCTCAACCATCTCGGCCAGCCCGCTTGCAAATCTCCATGCCGAGTCCCTGCTTAGCTTCACTTCCTCCAGGATCTTTTCAAGCTGGACCATGATATCCTGGTAATCAGCTATATACCTGGAATAGCGAAGCAGTTCATCCGGATTAAACAGTCCCTCCAACTCGTCTGAATGCTGCCTTGCAAGTACAAAGACGTTCCGGATATAATCCTGGCTTTTTACATCCGGATCATATTCCGGACTGTTGGGTTCCGGTGGATCGACCACCGGAACCACTGACCGGATGCTGCTGAGTAAGTTCAGTATGAGCTTCCTGGTGCCTGCATCAATATGCAGGTCACCACAGTATGAAATGGCGTTTTCCAATTTGCTGAAAGGTTAAGTTAGTAAATGGTCTTTCCAGGGGCTTGCCCCAGCCTGTTCCAGTCAACCCCGGTAATCCGGGGGACTTGATCCCGGGAAAAAAATTGTCCGGGGCTACTTGCTCTAACGCTACAGCAACGGAGCGCCCCGGGGTTAATTCTTTCTATTCATCAGGATCTTTGCACTCCGGGAATGATCTACTTGATGATGGGTCCACTCGGATCTTCCTCTGGTCCATCTCCTCCCCGTATATGGAGCATGTCCTGTTCATTCAGTTTGTCTTCGAATAATTCGTTCCAGGTTTGATTTACAGTTTTCATGGTAAAATTTTTTAATTTAGCCTCCTACTCTGTTAAAGCTTTTCGGATACCGCTTATGCATTTTTTGTTGTTTATTATACATTCTCTATTGTTTAGTCGGAAAAAACGCAAAAGGTAGCCGGTGTTTTTAGCACTTTTTTCAAATTTTTTTATCTGATTTCTGTAATGATCAGATAATCAGCAACTAATATGCAAATTATTTTTTGCTTTTTTTCGGCTTTCCGGGGATGAAAAATGGTTTTTTTGCAGGGTCGTCGATGTTTAATACTTTTGGAGGGTGATCTAACGGCAGGATCTGATGGGAAAGTTTATCATTGTTCTGGGCCTTTTTTTTTCGGGAATTGTTCCGGCCTTCCCATACTCCGGTGCAGAAGAAGAATCCATGGCGCGAAAATACCTTGAAAGGGCCCGGGTCCTCTATGAGCGTTCCGATTATGACAGCCTGCCTTATTATTACCGGGTTTCCGGTAATATCTTTGACCGGCTGGGCATGCATGAAAGGTCGGCCGAATGCATGCTGGGCAAAGTGGATTATTACAGGATGCTGAACAGACAATCCGCAGCCGGCAGCATGCTGGATTCGGCGGAATCCTATATTGATTTCCATTTAGGACGGGACTCCGAAAGCCGGGCAGATGCCCTGTACGTCCGCGCCAAACTGTATGCCGGACAGAACCGGCAAAGGGAATCCATAGCGCTTCTGAACACCTGCCTTGATCTTCAGAGCAGGCTGGGTCTGGCTCAGGAAAAGATGGCCCGCGCCCATAACGTCCTGGGAGCTGCTTATTATATCCTTGGCGATCTTGACAGTGCTGAACTGAACTACCGGAAGGCCTTCGAGACCTATTCGGAGATCTCTGCAGATCCATCGCTTGAGAAGGGGATACTGCTGTTTAATATCGGACTTGTTTATAGCAAGCGCAATGACCGGCAAAAACAAGTTGAATATATAAGCCGGGGGATCGAGAACAATATACTCTTATTCGGACCCGATTTTCCGGATCTCGCCCGGTACTACAATTCATTATCAGATTACTATATATCGATGGGCAGGCTCGATTCTTCCAGGCATTGCCTCAACAGGGCCGAATCGATCATGGTTAATGCATACGGTAATGAGCATTATGATCTTAGCAGGATCTATATCAACCGGGCCAGGATATACAGGTATGAGGGAAATTACCAGGCATCGCTCGAGTATTACCTGCAGGCCCTGAGGATAATGGAAAGCCAGGAGATCCCTGACCGTTCCCTGGTAAATGTCGCTTATGTTAATATAGGCAACCTGTATTCATCCACCGGGGAATACCAGACAGCTTATCGATACCTTGTAAAACTGCTGGAGGCGGAGGGAGTGGTTCACCCGGCCCACATGGCCGTATTTTATTCCTACCTGGCAGATATCCATATTAATCTTGGCAATAATATTAAGGCTGAGGAGTATTTTCAGAAGGTATTTGCCATCAGGGAGGAATATTTTCCGCTGGATCATTATCGTATGGCATATGACTACATGGCATACGGGATCCTTATGGATTCTACGTACCGGCCCGCAGAGGCTGAAATGTATTTTAGAAAGGCGCTTGCGATCACCCGAAAGAGCTATGGAGATTACCACTACAAAACAGCGAGGATACATAAGACACTGGGCGATCATTTTTATGCTTACGGGGATTATGGCTCTGCCCTTGACTATTACCAGCAAGCCATTCATTCCCTTGTCCCCGAGTATAATTTGACGGATGTGGACCGGAACCCGGACCCGGGGTTGCTGACTGATCTGCTTTTTTATCTCAGGATATTGAAGCAGAAGGCAACAGCGCTGGATGCCCTGGCCAATAGTTCACCGGCAGGTGAGGGGGAGGAATATGTCAGGGCTGCATTCTCCGCGTACATGTTTTCAGTGCAGGTAATTGAACTGCTCCGGACCTCCTACCTGAATGACGAGAGCAAGCTTTATCTTTCTGAAAACGAAAGAAACACCTATGAAAAAGGTGTGCAGTCTGCCTTCAGATGCTTTGAACTGTCGTCCGATCCGGAGTATTTGAAACATGCATTCCGGATTGCCGAGAAAGCCAGGTATGCCACACTCCAGTCAGTCCTGCACAGGGAGGAAGCCCTGAAGCTTTCCGGAATCCCTGATTCGGTGCGGACCCTCGATTCCGGGATGAAGCAACAACTGTCGGTTTACCAGGAATTGCTGATGGAGAGCAGGGAAGACAGCCTGCCTGACCAGGTGGCATTACAGCAATACCGAAGCGAGGTATTCAGGTTGAAGGACAAGATCGCCGCTCTTCACAGATCTCTTGAATCGGACTATCCTGATTATTATGAACTTCTTTACAACCAGGAGGTTATAGATCCCGCGGCACTCGCCGGAAATCTGAAACGCAGCGAAAAAGTGATCGAGTATTTTATGGCCGGCGATGAGCTGTATATATTCGAGATCAGCCGTGACCGGTTTAGCTGTAGCCGTTACTCAGCCGACACTTCATTTCTGGGTGACCTGGACCTGGTGGAACGTTATATCACAGGGAGTTCATTAAGAGATACGATACAGGACGATCACCTGTCCTTTATTGAGTCGGCTTCACGTTTGTATGAAAGGTTAATCCCTCCTTCCGCTGAGTTCAGGAACCTGATTATCATCCCGGAAGGAAAGCTGGCCTATTTCCCCTTTGACATACTCATAACGGAACCGGTGCCCGGGTTTTCCGGTTTGTTCAGGCAGGTTCCCTTCCTGATCCGCAGCCATACCATCAGGTATGGTTATTCGGCAACTCTATTAAGCAAGAAGAATAAGCGAAATCCCGGACAGTTAAACAGGCTGATTGCCTTTGCCCCCGGATATATTACCCTGCCGGATGAGATGGCTGAAACGGATACCCGGAGGGAAGTTACGATCGACAGATCTCATCTGGATCCTCTTCCGGGTAGCATCGATGAAGTGCTCGATATCGCGAAGTTACTGGGTGGAGAGGCATATACGGGAACCAGCGCCAGTGAGGGGAGGTTTAAGTCTCTGGCCGGGGAGAGCCACATCATTCACCTGGCCACTCATGCTTTCCTCGATGATGAGGATCCCCTTAAGTCCAAACTTGTTTTTTCGGAAGACCGGCTAAAAGGGGAGGATGGCCTGCTGAATGTTTACGAACTATATAACATGGACCTGAATGCACGGATGGCCGTATTAAGTGCCTGTAATACCGGGATGGGAGAAATGAAAGGCGGTGAAGGCATTATGAGCCTGGCCAGGGCCTTTTACTACGCCGGTGTACCGAACATTGTAATGACCCTC
>JAUVKJ010000042.1 GCA_030592145.1 Bacteroides sp. | reverse complement strand
AACATTTCCAGATTCCACTTGATCCTGAGGAACTTACGGAGGTTGGCCAGGCGGTAAAAACGTCTCGTGTTCTGTCCGTTTACATGAACGGGAATAACATCCCTCTGGTATTGTGTTGCTTTGACGATAAAGCTTTTCTTCCATTCAAGATCCTGTATCACTCCTTTGATCCTCCTCGAAACATAACCTGCAGGAAAGGACAGGATCTGAGTATCGGAACGGAAGGTTTCATCGATCAGCCGTACGCTCTCCCTGGATTGCCCGCCGTGCTTGTTAATGGGAACAAAAAACTCCTCCAGGTTTTTCATGTTCATCAGGATGTCGTTTACCAGTACGGTCACTTTAGGGTAATGCTGTCGGAGTATGTAGATCAGCATGTCCCCGTCAAATCCTCCCAGGGGATGGTTAGAGACAAACAGGAACCGCCCCTTTTTCGGCAGGTTCTCCTCCCCGCGAAGGTCCATTTTTATATTGAATTCCTGAAAAGCAGCCTCGAGGAACTCAAGTCCGTATTTATGGCCGTGCCGCTCCAGGAATTCATTTATTAAGTCCTGGTGCAGGATGTTTTCTATGTAACGAAACACAAATCCTGGCATGATCCTGGCCAGACCGGGACTCTTTTCACGAAAGACCTTCCTGATGTCAATTCTTTGTGCGGATCCGGGTTCGGGAGATTCGGTCATTTAGATCTTTTTTCCAGAATTATGCCTGTATTTCGGGAATTGCAAAGTAAGAAAAAAAAGCAAAAATACCCGGAAAAGAACCTTATAGCTTTTTACTTTGAATCTTAAGACACTGATAATCAGGAATATGGAAAAATAGCACTAAAGTTTTTAACAATGTGTCAAAAAATGGGAGAAAGTGGTGAAAAGTGGAGATTTTTGTATTATTTTTACACATTGACCGGAAAATGCAGGAATGATAACGTTTATAGGGGAATATACATGCAAAGTGGATGCCAAGGGAAGGATCATGCTTCCGTCTGCATTTAAGAAGCAATTGCCGGCGGCTGCGCAGGAAAAATTCGTGGTAAAGCGCGATGTATTCGAGAAGTGTCTTGTATTGTACCCGATCCGGGAGTGGGAACGGCAGAACAGGATCATACGAAGCAATACCAATCCTTACAATAAGGAACACAGCCGTTTTCTGCGGATGTTCTACCAGGGTACCGCCGAACTGGTCCTGGATTCAAACAATCGTATCCTGATGCCGAAGCGTTTAATGGATTTTGCGGGGATAGGGAAAGATGTGGTCCTGGCCGGACAATACGGAAAAATAGAGATCTGGGCTGAAGATCAATATGGCAAGGTGAGTGAAGAAGCACTTGATTTTGCATCCCTCGCCGAGAAGATTCTGGGCGGGGCTATTAACGACCTGGAGACCGAATAAATGTATCATCATCCTGTTTTGCTGGAAGAAAGTCTGAATGGCCTCGACATTCAGAAAGGTGGAACCTACATAGATCTCACCTTTGGAGGGGGAGGTCATTCGGCGGGAATCCTGGAACGCCTTGGAAAGGGAAAACTGATCGCATTTGACCAGGATCCGGATGCGGAAAAGAATACAATGAAAGACAGGCGCCTTCTTTTTATAAGGGGCAATTTCAGATATGCACGAAATTATTTGCGCTTCCACGGCATAACATCCATAAATGGGGCCCTCGCAGATCTCGGGGTGTCATCACATCACTTTGATGTGGCTGAGAGGGGTTTCTCTTTCCGTTTCGACTCGCAAATCGATATGAGAATGAATCCGGAGTCGCCTCAAACGGCCGCGGATATACTGAATCAATACACGGAAGAAAGGCTGAGGGATCTGTTTAAAAGATACGGAGAAGTGAGAAATGCGGGAAAACTGGCATCGGCCATCTGTTACTCGCGCTTGCAGCATAAGCTGGAGACGACAGGCCACTTGCTTGAGGCCATCAGGGATTGCATCCCGGGAAAATGGAACCGGAAATACCTGGCGAAGGTATTCCAGGCCCTGCGTATTGAAGTCAATGCCGAGCTCGAATCCCTGGTTGAGATGCTTAAAGGGGTAAGCGGGTTTATGCAGAAAGGATCAAGGTTCGCGATCATTACCTACCATTCCCTGGAGGACAGGATCGTAAAAAACTATTTCCGGAGCGGGAACGTGGAGGGTGTGGTGGAAAAAGATTTTTACGGCAATGTCAGCAGCCCCTTCGTTCCGGTGAATAAAAATGTCATTCAACCCGGCGCGGAAGAAATTGAACAGAATCCAAGGGCACGAAGCGCGAAACTCAGGATTGCGGAAAAAATTCAGGATTAATGTCAGGGCAGAAAGGCAATATAGAATTTGTTGACCAGAAGATCGAGCAAAATGAGATCCGTAAGGGATCCCTGGGTGATGTATTTGACGGGTCTGTCCTGACCCGTGACAGGGTTGTTCGCCAGCTCCCCTTTGTGCTGTTTGTTACCTTCCTGATTATACTTTACATAGGGAACCGCTATCACGCTGAAAAAGTGATCCGGCAGACCATGGAGCTGCAAACTGAACTAAAGGAATTACGTGCAAGGGCAATCTCGACAGCCTCCGAGCTGGAGTTTATCAGCAGGCAATCCGAAGTTGCCAAGCTGGTCGGGGAAAAGGGACTGGGACTTATGGAAGCGGTTAAGCCGCCAATAAAAATAACCGTAGCCAGGAGCAGGAAAAGGAATGAAGTCGATTAAGAAAATAATAGTAAGACGTGTGATCGGGTTGTACCTGGGACTATTCCTGCTGGCTCTTCTCATCGTGGGCAGGATACTGCAATTGCAGGTAGTGCAGGGAGATGAGCTGAGGAAGAAAGCCGATGAGCTGATGCTGAAGTACATCACCATTGAATCCAACCGGGGAGATATCTATGCAAGCGGGGGGAAACGGCTGCTGGCCACCTCTGTCCCATTCTACGAGATCCGCATGGACCTGAAAACCAACGCCATGGAGGATAAAGTGTTCACATCGGGCGTGGATTCACTTAGCCTCTGCCTGTCAAACCTGTTCCGGGATAAATCAAAAGCTGCTTACAAGCGCGAACTCATGCAGGCCCGGCGAGACGGGAAAAGGTATTACCTGATACGCCGACAGGTCAGCTATAAGCAGCTGCAGGAACTGAAACATTTTCCGATATTCCGGCTGGGGCGGTATAAAGGGGGACTGATCAATATCCAGAGCAACCGGCGGGTACTCCCGCATCAGTTACTGGCTGCCCGGACCATTGGCTACCTGAGCAAGAGTGAGAGCGGCAATATTGTCGGGATAGAAGGGGCCTATGACCATTATCTCTCTGGTGTACAGGGGGTACGCCTTGTGCAGAAGACGGCAGGGAACCTCTGGATTCCCCTGCGTGATGCCAATGAAGTGGACCCCGAAAACGGATACGATGTTGTCACTACCATTGATGTGGATATACAGGATGTCGCTGAGTATGCCCTGTTAAAACAATTGTCCAGGCATCAGGCCCATCACGGCTGCGCAGTTCTTATGGAAGTTGAAACCGGCAACATCAGGGCCATCGCCAATCTTACCCGTGACGAGAACGGACGGTATACAGAAGCCTATAATTATGCCATTGCGGAAAGTACGGAACCCGGATCCACCTTCAAGCTGGCCACCCTGATGGCGGCGATTGAAGACGGATTTGTGGAACCGGATGATACCATCGATACAGGAACAGGTTCGATAAGGTACTATGATAAGGTGATCAGGGATACCAGGAAGGGAGGATACGGAAGGATCTCCGTGAAGGAAGCCTTTGAAGTTTCCTCCAATGTGGCTCTTTCTAAGATCATCTATGAGAATTACAGGGGAAAGGAGGAAGCCTTTGTGGAGCGGCTATACAGGATGCATCTGAATGAGCCGCTGGGCATTGAGATCAGGGGCGAGGGAGAACCACTGATTAGGTACCCGGGAGATGAATACTGGTCCGGAATCACCCTGCCCATGATGTCACACGGTTACGAGGTCAGGATGACCCCCCTTCAGGTGCTGACCTTTTATAATGCGGTGGCAAATGACGGACGCATGGTCGGTCCCCGTATCGTGGAACGCATACTTAACTATGGCAAGACCGTCAAGGAATTCGATATCCGGCTGATCGATCCTTCCATTTGCTCCAGACAAACCCTTTCAACCATGAAGACCATGCTTGAGGGAGTGGTGGAAAACGGTACGGCAAAAAACCTGAGCAATGAGAATTTCCACATCGCCGGAAAGACCGGGACCGTGCAGATAGCAAACGAAAAGTACGGTTACAGGATAGATTCGAAGGTGAGCTACCAGGCCTCGTTTGTCGGCTATTTCCCGGCGGAAAAACCAAAATATTCCTGCATCGTGGTGGTGAATTCCCCCACCAATGCTGTGTATTACGGCAACCTGGTGGCGGGCCCCGTATTCCGGGAGATCGCCAACAAGGTCTATGCCACCAGCTTTGATCTGCAGGAGGGCCTTAACGCCGGGGACGGAATATCCATCCCCTATTCCAAAAACGGTCACAGGAAGGACCTGGAGGCAACGCTGACAGAATTGGACATTCCTGTACTCGGAGAAGTGGGCGGAGACTGGGTAATGACAAAAAAGACCGATGACCACATCCGCCTGGATCCATTGACAGTACATGATGACATGGTTCCCAATGTGAAGGAAATGGGGGTCAAGGACGCGGTATACCTGCTGGAAAATGCAGGTTTAAAGGTGATGGTCCGGGGCCGGGGCAAGGTCGTGGAACAATCGCTTCCCCCGGGGAGCCGCATAAACAGGGGACAAATAATAATATTGACCATGAGTTTCAGCTGAGCTGTGAAACAACTACACGATATATTAAGCCAGGTGAAGGTGATCCGTAAAACCGGACCGCAGAATCCCGTGATCAAATCCCTTTGTTTTGATTCCGGAAGGGCCGGGAAGGGTTCTGCTTTTTTTGCCATCCCAGGAACCCGAACGGATGGTCATAAATATATCGATGTGGCCCTGAAGGCCGGCGCCCGTGCTGTGATATGTGAAAGGATCCCCGATCACACAGATGAGCACGTGAGCTATGTACAGGTGAAGGATTCGGCCATGGCACTTGGCCTTGGAGCGGCATCCTTTTACAACCATCCTTCTGTGAAGCTGAAGATCATCGGCATTACCGGGACCAATGGCAAAACCACCATTGCCACCCTGCTGTACCGGCTGTTTACAGAAGCAGGATATTCTTCCGGCCTCTTGTCCACTGTAAGGAACTTCATTGGGAACACGGAACATCCGGCCTCGCATACAACCCCGGATCCACTGCAGATCCACCAGCTTCTGGAGGAGATGGTGGAAGCCGGCTGCAGGTATTGCTTCATGGAGGTCAGTTCTCATGCCATACACCAGAAACGGGTCGCAGGAGTAGGGTTTGCAGGGGGCATATTTACCAACATCACCCATGAACACCTGGATTATCACAAGACCTTCAGGGAGTATATACATACAAAAAAAGCCTTTTTCGATCAGTTACCTAAAGAGGCATTTGCCCTTGTCAACAGCGATGATAAAAACGGATTGCTTATGGTCCAGAATTGCGGGGCGGGCATCAGCACGTATGGACTTACCGGACCGGCAGATGTAAAAGGAAAGGTCCTGGAAAGCCACCTGGACGGGATGCAACTGGTGATCGGGGAAAAGGAAATCTGGACCCGGCTGGCCGGGAGGTTTAATGCCAGTAATCTTCTTGCTGTATATGGATGTGCCGTGCTCTGCGGACTGGAGAAGGAGGAAGTCCTGTGCATTCTGAGCAAGCAGGTACCGGTCAGGGGGCGCTTTGAAACCCTGGGTTCGGACGATGGAATAACAGCGATCATTGATTATGCCCATACCCCGGATGCCCTGAAAAATGTTCTCAGTACCATCGTTCAGGTGCGAAACGGGAATGCAAGGGTAATCACGGTTGTTGGCGCGGGAGGGAACCGGGATACCGCCAAGCGCCCGCTTATGGGAAAGGTGGCTGCAGAGTTCAGCCAGAAGCTTATACTCACTTCCGATAATCCCAGGGATGAAAAACCTGAGGATATCATTCATCAGATGATGGAAGGCATCCCGGAAGAGAAAAGAAATAAAGTCCTGGCTATTCCGGACAGGAAGGAGGCCATTAAAACGGCAATAATGCTTGCATCCAGGGGAGATATCGTACTCGTGGCCGGCAAAGGACACGAAACCTATCAGGAGATTGAAGGAAAAAGACACCATTTTGATGACCGGGAGGTTCTCCTTGATCTTTTGAAACGAACATAATGAATTATGCTGATATACCTGTTTGAATATTTGGATCGTATAGGCTTCCCGGGAGCAGGGATGTTTGAGTACATCTCTTTTCGCTCGGCTTCTGCGGTCATTACCTCCCTGATCATATCCATGCTGTTCGGAAAACGCATCATCACGGTTCTGAGAAGAAGGCAGATAGGGGAGTCTATACGTGACCTGGGACTGGAAGGTCAGATGCAGAAGCAGGGCACTCCCACTATGGGCGGGGTAATCATACTGGCTTCCATCCTCATTCCGGTCTTTCTGTTCGGAGACCTCGAAAACACCTATGTGCAACTGATGATCGGGACGACCATATGGCTTGGAATGGTTGGATTTGCAGATGATTACATCAAAGTTTTCAAAAAGAATAAAAAAGGACTTACCGGGAAATTTAAAATACTGGGACAGGTGGCTCTGGGCATTGTAGTGGGACTAACCCTATACCTTGACCAGGATGTGATCGTAAGAGAAAAAGTGTTGTTTGAAAACGGGGAACCCAGGATGGAGATCCGACTGGAGGAAGGAGATGAAGAAAGCAGCAGCCGGTATGTAACCCGGGATGTAAAATCAACCAAAACGACCATTCCTTTTGTAAAGAACAATGAATTCGATTATGCCTGCCTGATCGGATTCATGGGAGACAGGGCTCAGAAATTGGCCTGGCTGGTTCTGATCCTTGCAGTGATCATAATCATTACGGCAGTATCGAACGGGGCAAATATAACCGACGGCCTTGATGGACTTGCCACGGGTACCTCCGCCATCATGGGAGTGACCCTGGGTGTCCTGGCCTATGTCTCCGGTAATATCCTTTATGCAGATTACCTGAACATTATGTACATCCCTTATACCGGTGAACTTGTGATCTACATGAGTGCATTCATCGGGGCCATGATAGGATTCCTCTGGTATAATTCTTACCCGGCACAGGTGTTTATGGGGGATACAGGAAGCCTTTCCATCGGAGGGATCATCGCTGTTTATGCAATAGTGATCCGCAAAGAGCTTCTGATTCCTATTCTCTGCGGGATATTTCTGATGGAAAGCCTCTCGGTACTCATGCAGGTCAGCTATTTTAAATATACGCGAAAGCGGGATGGGGAAGGGAAAAGGATCTTCCTGATGGCACCGCTTCATCATCATTATCAAATGAAAGGATACCCGGAGCCCAAAATTGTTACCCGTTTCTGGATTGTGGGTATCCTGTTGGCAGTGATAACGATAATAACATTAAAGATCAGATAAAATAATCTAATTCTCTCAAGGCTTATGACAAACAAAATTATTATTCTGGGTGGAGGCGAAAGTGGTACAGGCTCAGCCATTCTTGCAAAAAAACAGGGCTATGATGTATTTCTTTCAGATCATGGAACCATCAAGAGCAAATACAAGGAAATGCTGTATAACTACGATATCTCCTGGGAGGAGAAAAAGCATACCGAAAGACTGATCATGGATGCCGGGGAAGTCATAAAGAGTCCCGGTATCCCTGAACGCTCTCCGATCATTCAGACGATCCGGAAAAATAAGATCCGTATAATATCGGAAATTGAGTTCGCCGGCAGGCATACACGGGCAAAGAAGATCTGCATTACAGGCAGCAACGGGAAAACCACGACCACATCCCTGATCCACCATATGCTGAAGAAAGCAGGAATGAACGCAGGAATTGCAGGGAATGTAGGAAAAAGTTTTGCACTTCAGGTTGCAGAAGAAAATTATGATTACTATGTCCTGGAGCTAAGCAGCTTTCAGCTGGATGGCATGTTCGAGTTCAAGGCAGACATTGCTATTTTACTGAACATTACCCCGGATCACCTGGACTGGTACGATGGTAATATGCAGGATTATGTGGATGCAAAATTCAGGATCACACAGAACCTGTCAGAAGATGAATTCTTCGTGTTCTGCTCCGATGATGAGATCACCGTCAAGGAACTGGAAAGGATCGTTTTGAAGGCAAAGGAACTCCCCTTTGCCATGAAGAAGAAAGACAGGGAAGTAGCATACATCGACGAGGATGATAATCTCAGGGTGGAATATGGAGAAAGACCGTTCAGCATGTCCGTACAGGATCTTGCCCTGATGGGGAAACACAACCAGTACAACAGTATGGCAGCGGGTATTACGGGAAGTGTACTGAAAATTCGCAAAGACCTGATCCGGGAGAGCCTGATGGATTTCCAGGGGGTGGAGCACCGCCTCGAGAAAGTTCTTCAGGTACACGGGATCCAGTTCATAAACGACAGCAAGGCCACCAATGTCAATTCTACATGGTATGCCCTGGAAGGCTTGGCCACACCGGTGGTTTGGATTGCAGGCGGGATCGATAAGGGGAACGACTATAATGAAATAAAGGACCTGGTCGAAGACAAAGTGACTACCCTTATTTGCCTTGGAAAAGACAATACAAAGTTGCATAAGGCTTTTGAGAAACGGGTGGAAACCATCATCGATACCGGGAGTATGGAAGAGGCGGTTCAAAAGGCTTATTACCTGGCCAGCAACGGGGATACGGTACTGCTATCCCCTGCCTGTGCTAGTTTTGACCTGTTTGAAAATTATGAAGATCGTGGATGGCAATTCAAGGAAGCGGTAAAAAAACTTTAATAAGCAACCCCGCAGGGGAGTAAATATAAATTTCAGCAGCTGATAAGGTGTTGTATATACGAAAATATTTTGGAGGTGACCGGATCATATGGGCGGTGATAATAGTGCTGTCGCTGTATTCCCTGCTGTCTGTTTACAGCACCTCCGGGGTGTTGGTATTCAGGAATCCGGGAAGCAGTCCCACATATTTCGTATTCCGTCACGCCATGTTCCTGATGGCCGGGTTCCTGCTGATCTACCTGACCCACCTGATTCCGTACAGATATTTTTCCCGGCTGTCACAACTGATGGTGGCCATGGCAATACCCCTGCTCATCATTACCCTTTTTTTCGGGAAAAGCATCAATGAGGCAAACCGCTGGCTGGAGCTCCCACTCATTGGCCTCTCTTTCCAGCCATCTGATTTTGCCAAACTTGCCCTTATCATGTACCTGGCGAGGCTTCTGTCACTGCGCCAGGATGAGATCAAGGATTTTTACAAGGCCTTCCTCCCGATGATCATTCCCACAGGTATTATCTGCCTGCTGATTATGCCGGAGGACCTTTCTACTGCCCTGATCCTGCTTGCAACCTGCATCATCCTAATGTACATCGGGCGGATCAATACACAGCATCTTCTTTTACTTACCCTGGGGGGGATGATTATCATTGGTTCCTATGTTGGAATTTCCATGCTTATTGATAATCAGGGAAGGGTGGGTACCTGGAAGAACAGGATCGAATCATACCTGGACAGGGACCCGGAAAACTACCAGGTGGAACAGGCTAAAATAGCCATCGCCAGCGGTAGATTCCTGGGTAAGTTTCCGGGGAACAGCACCCAGCGGAATTTTCTTCCGCACTCCTATTCAGATTTCATCTATGCTGTGAT
>JAUVKJ010000247.1 GCA_030592145.1 Bacteroides sp. | reverse complement strand
TAACATATTTAACCATGAACATGAACATAACTTATCCGGTATTATTCATTTTACTCTTCAGTCAGTCTGCCTGGTCACAGAAAAAAGGATTTGAAAGCAGGTGGCACGATGAAAGTATTTACCAGGTAAACATCCTTGATTATGAAGAACAGGATGACGTTTTTTACCTGATCTCGAACAACGGGCAATACCTTTATATCAACCTGCTGGTTCCCTCCCCGGACGAACAGAAAAAAATTCTCCTTTGCGGTCTTACCATCTGGGTTGATCCCAGCGGGAAATCAAAAAAGGACCTGGCCATTATGTATCCCTACCGGAGAACGGAAAGAAGGTTCCAGCCACGGACCCCACCCGGAGATCAGGCCGGAATGCAAAGGGATCCTTTCCAGGAAAACCAGGGTCAGGGAAACAGCAGAATAAACCCGAGGATGGCCATAACAAACTTCGACGGGGTAAAATATGATCTCATTGACAGGTATAAGATAATAGGACTCAAAGGTTATACCGATACAGCAGACGTAATCGCCATCCCCTCCACCGATCCATTTGAAATTCATGGCTGGATGGCCTTTGATTCACTGGGAGTGCTGGTTTATTCGATCGCGATTCCCTTTAACAAGGTTGCCCTGAAGGAAGGCAAATCCGGGTTCAGCCTTGGAATCGAGTCTGGATATTTCAACCAGGAAGCAATGATGGCCCGGCGCGGACAGGGTGGGCCTGGTGGACCGGGAGGCACCGGCATGTATGACGGTGGCAGCCGCCAGGGCGCACCGGACAGACCGGGAGGCACCGGCATGTATGAAGGTGGCAGCCGCCAGGGCGCACCGGACAGACCGGGAGGCACCGGCATGTATGACGGAACCGGTAGCGGTCCCGTTGGCAGAAGCCGTCCATCTCCCGAACAGAGACAGGCCATGATGCAACAGATGGAGGCACTGAGAACCCCATTCAGGTTCTGGATAAAAGGTATAACACTGGCTGAAAGGCCTGCAGGCGAATAAAGGATGAGCGGAAGGATTCGAATTGCAGGTTGTGTACTGGCATTTTTACTGATAATAGCGGGATTTTCACATTTACAGGCCCAGGAAGGAAATATGGTTTATGGAAGGATATTGAGTTATGAGAAAAATGAACCCCTTCCCTTCGCAGCCGTAGTAGTAGAAAGTACCGGTAAAGGAAGCGCCACCAACGAGGATGGTTTTTTTGTGATACAGGTGCCTCATGACACCAGCACACTGCTGGTATCCTATGTCGGATTCAGTGACAAAAGGATCAGGCTTAACTCCATGCGGATCCAGAGTTCCCTGGTGATTAAACTGGAAAAGGATATTAAGCAGATTGAGGAGGTAACGGTTGCCGTGGAAAAAGAACGGATCATCCGGGTTTCCGACCAGATCAGCACGGTAAAGATCTCACCAAAACTGATTGCAAAGCTGCCCAACCTTGGGGAGGTCGATATCATGAGATCCTTCCAACTGCTTCCCGGGATAAGTGCTACCAATGAAACCTCTGCGGGACTTTATGTACGTGGTGGCACACCCGATCAGAACCTTATTCTTTTCGACGGCATGACCATTTACCATGTGGATCACTTCTATGGTTTTTTCAGTGCCTTCAATGCCAATACTATAGATGATATCGAACTGATCAAGGGTGGATTCCCCGCGAAGTACGGTGGCCGCACATCCAGTGTCATGGAGATCACGGGTAAACCGGCTGATATGGAAGATATCCACGGTGGAGGATCCATTAGCCTGCTCAGCGTGAATGGTTTCTTTGAAGTCCCGGTCATCAGGAATAAACTTTCCTTCCAGGTTGCCGCGCGCAGGGCATATACCGAGATTATCCAGACCGGCTTGTACAATAAGATATGGGACCTGTACAAGGAGGAGAACGATGCGGGAGATGTACCGGGAGGTATGGGCTCCGGGGGCAGGCAGGTCCAGGCCACCCAGGAACCAAGTTTTCATTTCTACGATGTCAACTCCAAGCTGACCTATAAGCCGGACACAAACAATACGATTGCCCTGAGTTTTTATAATGGAAAGGACAAACTGGACAATTCCCGCCCCCTGGACGGGGGAATGAAATTCGGGGGCAGCACCACAATCTCAGGCAGCATTACAGACATTGCCCAGTGGGGAAATACCGGGCTCAGCACACAGTGGTCAAGGAAATGGGGCAGCAAATACAATACAAATCTGTTCCTCTCCTATTCCAATTATTTCAGCCTGAGAGACCGTTCGATGGATATGCAAGCCGGAGAGACCGACCAGGTCAGGTTCGGACAAAACCTGCAGGAGGATAATAATGTAAGGGATTTCAGTTTCCGGTTCCGGAACCGCCTGCAAGCGTCAAAGAATCATTTGCTTGATTTCGGAATCGAGGGTACCTGGAATGATATTACCTATGTATTGCAGTTAAATGACACCCTCAGGCCGGTCGACCGGAAAGATGAGGGACTACAGGTATCCGCTTACCTGCAGGACCGGTACAATATTACAGATAAGCTACTTCTGAACGCCGGACTCAGAGGCACATGGTTCAGTATGACGGAAAAATTCTACGTCGAACCAAGGATCTCCATGATCTATGAACCCTTTAAGAATTTCAAACTGAAAGGCGCCTGGGGCATATACAATCAGTACATTACCCGTATTGTCAGGGAGGATATCCTCCAGGGAAGCAAGGATTTCTGGCTGCTGGCCGACGGGGAGACGATCCCGGTGGGCTCGGCTATCCACTATATTGCGGGAGCCAGTTATGAAAAGAATGACTGGTTCTTTGATGTGGAAGGTTTTTATAAAGACCTGTCCGGCCTTACGGAGTATACCATGAGGTTTACAGGAGCATCCGGGGGAAGAAGGAGAAGCCAGCAGGAAACTTATTTCTTTGAGGGAACCGGGCATGCACAGGGTGTTGAAGTTCTCCTGCAGAAAAAATACGGATTGAATACCGGCTGGATCGCCTATACGCTGAGTGAGGTCGTACATAAATTCCCTGAGCTGAACTATGGGAAATCATTCTATGCCCTGCATGACCAGACCCATGAATTCAAGACCGTATATACCCGGCGGATCGGTCGCTGGGATTTCTCCGGAACTTTTATATACGCTACAGGAAAGCCTTATACCTTGCCTGAAAGCTTGTATGAGCTCATTCTCCTGGATAGCCGCAATTATAATTACATCCACGTAAGCGACAAGAACTCACTGCGCCTGCCGGATTATCACCGGCTTGATGTATCCGCATCCTACAGCTGGAAAGGCAGGAAAACGGAACAGACAATCGCCCTTTCCATATTTAACCTGTACAACCGGACAAATATCTGGTACAAGGAGTTTGATATCGAAGAAGATGCCGTAACGGTTACCGATGTAAACCTGCTTGGGATCACGCCAAATATCAGTTTCAGAATAAGTTTTTAAAAGAAAAATGAAAAACAGAACACTATATACCTTACTTGCCGGGGGACTGATGATTTCAATCCTGGGTTGTGAGAATATCGAGACAAATACTGAAATTACAGACCAGCTGGTACTTAACGCATACCTCTATGAAAACGAACCGGTAACGGATATACGTATCAGCAAATCCCT
>JAUVKJ010000025.1 GCA_030592145.1 Bacteroides sp. | reverse complement strand
GGTCACCGCAGGCGAGGATAAAATCCCTGCATTCTTCAATAAATTCCGTGGGACCGGCACCCCGGGCTATGTCATTATCTCCTTCATAAATAAATATGAGGGCAGGGTTGTAGGGAAATACAATGCGGTTAAGGTAATAATTCAGGTCTTTCATGGTAGATCCTCCGAATCCACGGTTGATCAACTTTAAACCGGGCAGATACTGTTCAATCTCATGCCATTTTCGGATGGTGGAACTGCCGGTAAACAAGATTGCATTTTCCGGTGGAGGCTGATGGTGATCAATGATCTCAAAGATCCTGATCTCGTCTTCAAACCGGTTGGGTTTCGGGATGTTCTCATACACCCTGTGCGCCATACACAGGTCAATGCTTGAAAACAGGCTGTCATGCAGAAGAAAATAAATGGTGCCATGTAAGGGCTGGAACTTTCTTAGCGGCAACTTCCATTGACGTATGTAAAGGCCGTTGTATTCAGGGTGCAGGATGAATTGCCTGGTAAAATTGTCTGAAAGAATTTGTAACTCTTTACCATTGCAGGATTGATCTGAAAGGATTTTAAGATGAATGGTCCTTTCGTCGCTGATGTATGCCCTGACTTCAGGGGTAATGACAGGGAGGGCAAACTCACTGAACTGAACCCGGTGAAAAGCATAGGGATTCCTGTATGAATCACGGACGGGATACCATGGAAGGCTATGGTTCATGGAATCATTTTTTCTGTCTGAATCGTTTATGTATATCTGGACGGCCATTTCCATTCCAATCGAAGGATTCATTCCCAGCATATCAAGCGGGACCATACCTTCGAGTAGGTAATAGCCGGTGGATTTATGACTGAAGAAAATGGATCCGGGAACAACAGACCGCAGCGAATCGGACCTGCGGTGATCATAATGAACCACTGCAGTAAGGGAATCCGGCAGATCGTAGGATGGACGAACGGAGACCTGGACAATATCAAATGATCCTTTACCGGGACTGACAAAGAGTTCCAGTCCGTCACCGTTCCAGAACCTGGAGGGATCCTCATACAGGGAATCGTCCCATACTTCAGCCAGGATGAACAGGCCATTATGATTCCAGGCAAGCCTGAACCGGGCAAACAGATCAGAGGAGTCGGGCGCATCTCCGTATATGTCAGAAAGTATCCGGAGGGGAGGATAGGAATCCGGCCAATCCGACGGATCACCATCGACTTTTAGCTCATTCAAATATGGTATGAATTGTGGAAGGTCTCCTGCAGGCCAGGGTCCGGAACCGGTCTTGCAGGAGGCAAGGGTGACGAGCGAAAATGCCAGAACACCCCAAAGGATTAGTTTCAGGTATATGAGCCGGATCATGATATTCCTTCCATTTGTTTTGCAAGGGAGACCTGCCGGTTGCCTTTTTTTTCAGGGATCTTATCCATGGCATATTCTGCCATGGCCAGGATGGTGAAACTTGGATTTACACCAATGTTCCCCTGGATAACGGACCCATCCACCACATACATGTTCGGGTACCCGTGAACCCTGAGTTCAGGATCGACCACTCCGGTGCCGACTCCTTCAGACATGGCACAACCCCCCAGGATATGTGCTGTAGTGGGACGGTTAAACAGGATCTCGAGAATGACATTCTGGGCGATACCGCCTGATTTTTGTGCATAGGTATCCATTACCTTCTGCCCGATATCGATATAGGCCGGCGCCTTTTTCTTGCCCATGTTGTCGATGATCATCTTTCCTCCGAAAATGGTTTTCTTCCATTTCATGCTCATTGCATTTTCAATATGCTGCATGACAAGAAAGATCACCAGGCCGGTTGACCAGTTCATATTAAAAACTATTTTAAGGAACTTCCAGGGATGTCGAAGGCTATTGAGTATAAGCTTAAAAAAGCGAAAAAAGTTGTACCTGGATCCGCTCGCCGAAAGCGAGTAAAACCATTTCAGGGCATTCGATCCGTCGGGGTATTTCACCACTTCAATATGGGTGTCATCATCCGGGTTAAAGACTGATGTGATGGCGAGGCCGTTATTCATTTTCCGGGGAATGGAGGAAACAGCACAAAGAGATTCGGAATTCGTCAGGATTCCGAAACCAAGCCTGTCGGAAAGGGCCGGCAGGGATTTGTATTTATGTTTTTGCTTTAAAAGTAATTCCATGGTGCCCAGGGTACCCCCGGCAAGGATCAGTCCCCTACCCTTGTAAACAACAGGCTTACGCCTGAAAAAAGATGTGGAGGAGCAGGTTTTGACAAGGTATTCGCCCTGCTTGCATTCAATTTTCACAGCCCTGGTTTCGGCCAGGATTTCAGCGCCCATTTTCCCGGCAAAATACAGATAATTCTTGTCCAGGGAATTTTTTGAATTATCCCGGCAGCCTGTCATGCAACCTGCACATTCCGTGCAGGGTTTTCTCATTGGACCCAGTCCCCCGAAATAAGGATCCCTTTCTTCTTCTTGTTCATCCAGGTATACCCCGACATGTACCCTGTCAAAGCTGTCGGGCCGGCCCATTTCTTCAGCCACCTCCTTCAGAAGCATATCCTCCGGATTCAGCTTGTCGTATTTCTTGCGGCCCATCATGAAACCTGCCTTTTCATAATACGGATCAAGAACCTTTTTCCAGTCGGCAAAACCTTTCCAGGAAGGATGCCCGAAAAAATCAAGCGGTGGATGAAACAGGGTACAGGCATATACAAGGCTCCCTCCTCCGACTCCGACTCCGGACAGGATACTTGCATTACGGTTTAATGTGAGCTTCATAAACCCGAATAACCTGAGGGCGGGCACCCAGAGGTATTTTCTCAGGTTCCAGTTGGTTTTCGGGAAATCATTATGGGAATATCTTTTCCCCTTTTCGATTACAAGTACGGAATAACCTTTTTCAGCCATGCGGAGAGCTGCAACACTTCCGCCGAATCCCGAACCAATTACGATGTAATCATACACTTTTTAAAAATACAAAAAAGCAGGGAAAGTACTAAAACCATCCGAATTTAAAGGCCAGTAAAGCTCCGGGACCGGACAGGTCTGAATTGGTAAGATGGCTGGAATACATCTCGGGATTAACACCGGTTACAATCCGGTAATGTACACCGACACTCAGGCGAAAAAACCTTGTGAAGTTCATTTCAAGTTCAATAGCCGGGTTGAAGACAAATACATTATCGGAAGTCAGGTAAGAATAATTGTAATCTCTTTCAGAAACCCCTCCCCACCCAATCTGGGCTGAAATTGCCGGATGAAATGGCCTGTTGGCGAAAAAAGAGTATCCGGTCCAGAAGCCGCCATGGCCGAAATCAAGCCGGTTAGCACCGATAGGGATCCCGTTGGTCAATCCCTCGCCATAACCCCCGAAGAAGAAATCACCCAGCAGGACTCCACCACCACCACCCATCATATGGGCAAATTCTCCGTTTATTGTTGTAAAACTCATCGCGGGTCCACCGAAGCCACTGATGCTTGTGGTACCGGAGAACAATGTCTGGATTTCGCTGTCCTGGGCCTTCAGACCGCTAACAGACAGGATAATAAAGGAAGCAATAATTATTTTTCTCATAGGTGTCCGGATTTGGTTTTATGATATATCTTATTAACAAAGACAGGAGGATTAATCAGGGGTTGCATTAAAACGGATCAAATACGAATGCCTATGATCACCATGTCATCGATCTGTTCGTAAGTTCCCTGCCAGTCTTCCATGGTTTTTTCCAGGATCTTCGACTGTTCAGGCATGGATTTATCGGATATTTCAGACAGCAGCTGCTTAAATGCCTTGTACATGAATTTCTTTTCTTTGGGTCCACCGAACTGGTCCGCATACCCGTCGGAAAAAAGGTACAGGGCATCCCCCTTTTCAAGGGAGATGGAATGGCTGGTAAAAGGGGGCATATTATCATAAATTGCCACCGGCATCTTATCTCCCCTGGTTACCATTAATTCTTTCTGCCTGATAAGGTAGAGGGGATTGTTTGCTCCGGCAAACTGAAGAATTTTGTTTTCACGATCAATGATGCATAGTGACATGTCCATGCCGTCTTTGGATTCATCTTCAGCCCCCGTCTGACCAAGTGCCTGGATGATTTCATTGCGCAACTGGTTCAGGATGATGCTGGCATCGATCTGTTCCTGCTTATTGACGATATCATTTAAAAAAGCGATGCCAAGCATACTCATAAATGCACCCGGAACTCCGTGACCGGTACAATCTACCGCTGTAATGATAAGTTTTCCGCGGATATAATTGGCCCAGAAGAAATCACCGCTGACGATGTCTCTTGGCCTGAAGTAGATGAAATGTTCAGGCAGCAGCCGGTCAAGAAATTCCTGTGAAGGAAGGAGGGATTGCTGAATTCTCTGTGCATAATAGATGCTGTCTTCAATCTCCTTCTTCTGATTCAATATCTTATCGCGTTGTGAAGTGGCAAGATCCCGCTGGGCCTCGATTTCGATGTTGGCCACTTCAAGTTCATGGGTGCGTTCCCTGACGAGTTGTTCAAGCCTTTTTTTCTGGGCTTCGATCGTGCGTACACGGATCTTATAAAAAGACCATGCACCGGCAGTGATAAGAAAAACAAGGGTGATCCTGAACCACCAGGTCTGGTACCATGCTTTCATAATTGTGAACTGGTATTTCTGGGCATACCCCCAGATGTTGTTCTTGCCTTTGGCTTTGTAAATGAATTCAAACTTTCCGGGGGGCAGATTGTTATAGTATGCTTTGAATTCGGGACCCTTATGGTAAGAGGAGTATTCATTTTCCACCCCCCGCAGGTAGAACTCATATTCAATGGATCGTTCATTAGAATATGATAATCCGGAGATCTCAAATACAAGGTTATTTTCAAAATGCCTGAAAATCTTTCCGCTCTCTTTATCAATGGATTCTCCGTTCAACAGGATCTTTTCAATATAGCAAAGGGGCGTAAATGTACGCATTGCTTTGGCGCGGAGATTGAAATTCGACAGCCCGTGATAGGTGCCGATCCACAGCAGGTCATTACCATCGATAAAGAGGTTGCCAACGGTTATTTCATTTCCCGGCAGCCCGTCTTTTGAATCTATGGTGAATTTAATATCGTCATTGGAGATATTGTAATAGGAAAATCCGTTATTGGTTCCAAGCCAGAGATAATTTTTGTTTTTGGCAGGCACAATGGACTTGATGACCGTATTGTTACCGGGAACTTCAAGCTTATGGTATTCCCCATTTTCAAATTTCCATAATCCGCAATCGCTGCCTATCCATAATGCATTGTCGGCATAGCACATACACCAGATATTGCATCCTATCCTTTCAATGGTTCGGAAGCTCCCGTTCTTGAAATTCACAATCTCATTTTTATTCCCACCGATGACGATACCATTCAGATCAATCAACTGGTAGATATTGGTAGTTTGTTTATTCTCGATCACCTTCGGGGCAGCACTGAAGTTCTCAAAGTAGTAAACGATCCTGTTCAATCCTGTTAGCAGAAAGATATCTCCTTTTTCAGTGACTGTTATGTTTTCAATGCTTAAAAGATAATTTGAAAATTTCCGGCGGCGGACAATCTTGAGAGAATTGACACTGATCTCATAAAGTCCTTCGGAAGAAGCTGCCAGGATATTCCCGGATGGAAGAAGCGTGGCACAATATTTTTCTGTCTGGGAAGAAAGATTTGAAGTAAAATTGACAAGGATGTTCTTAAAATAATAAATGCCGTTGTGAGAAGCTATCCAGATCCGTCCGTTCCTGTCTTCAAAGGAAGAATAGATATAGGAATTAATCGTATTCGGATAAAAATTCCGCAGTCCCCGTTTATTGGTCAGGCGCTGGAGTCCACCCGAAAAGCCAATCCAGATATTATCTTCAATATCCACCCAGAAGGAAAGAATATTATTGTTTTTCAGGCCGATCTCTTTCTCATATTTTATGGCTTTCTGATCGGTTGACAGCACCTGAAGGATTTCGGAATCAGAAATCAGCCAGACAGAACCAAAACTGTTCTGAAAAATCCCCTTAATTATCTTGCCGGAAAAATTAAGGCTTTTATTCAATTTCCTTTTACTGTCGGGCAGGAGGCCTTTTCTGAGATCATCCAGACCGGAGATAAACAAGCCATTTTGTGTAGAGATCCAGATACTGTCATTGGAGTCAATAAAAATGGAATAGCAATTTTCGTCGAACACCCTGGTAAGGGTATTGCCGGCACGGGAAAGAATGTAAATCCCTTCTGAGGTGGCGATGTATTTATCATGGGTTACCGGGTCCTCGCACACAGCATAGACATTGTCGGGCAACTCCGGGAAGGATTCATTCAGGTGAGACAGGCTGAACTGTGGATCAAGGAGATATATCCCGTTATCGCCCAGAAGCCATTTGGTGTTGTAGCTGTCAACAAAAATGGATGTAAAAGAACTTTTCTCCAGCAGGTTCCTGACTATGCTGTCTTCATCGAATACGGCTATGCCCTTGGATGTGGCAAAATAGATCAGTCCCGAGGTATCCTGTATAATGTCCAGCACCGTATTGTCGATCAGCCCGTTGTCTGAATTATAAACTTTCATTTCCCGTCCGTTATACCGGACCACCCCGGAATTTGTTCCAAACCACATATAGCCTTTCCGGTCCTGGTAAATGGAAAACACATCCTCCTGGGGCAGGCCGTCTTCAGCCCCGTAAAGGACATATGGCAGCTGGCCGGTCTGGAAGCGTTCATAGTAGCTGCTGATGAAATCTTCAGTACTCTGAAGGGTTTGCCCCCGCATGGCCTTTAAAAGGATATTGATCAGTCCCTTTTCTTCTGATCTTTTAAGGAATTCTTGCAGGGCCAATTTCAGTTCAGGCTGGTCCTTTCTCATTGCCCAGCATACTTCCAGTTCACCCATGGGTAATTTGACTTCCAGTTGCGGGTAATCGGACAATTCAAAGAAGGCATTATAGATCATGGTATAATCTGCCTTTCCTTCCATGACATCGGAGAGAAAGTCATTTACCTTCGCATAATAAAAACTGTCAATGCCGTTTTCAAGCAGGATCTGTTCATACACCGTTTGCTTGGAGGTTACTCCGTACAGGTCTCTGAGATCCTCGATCCGGGTGATCCTGGTATCTTTTCTCGAAATGATGGTATAATCTGAAGGATATATGCCTGCAAGGTTAATCTTGTTGGTTCTCCAGTCAAGGGGTGCGATCACCTCACAGGCCACATCAAAATAATTAAACCATTCCGGGGTGTAGGAACTGTCCTTGATAACACTTCCATCAGCTGTTTCCCAGTATTTTGCAAAATAGGGTGTTACAACGAATTCCATCTGGACACCGAGAAAATCAGCGAACTCTTCAGCCAGGGCATGCATCAGCTGTTTTTGCCCCCCTTCCTTGTAGATAAAGTTTCTTTCTCTCAGGGCTACCACAAGTTTTTTAGACTCAAGTATCTCAGCCAGGTCCCTGTTCAGGTATTCCAGGCGTGAACTTTTGGATATCTGCTGAAAATAGACCGAGTAAGTTATACCGAACATTTCATTAAAGATCCGGTCGAGTTCCCCGTTGTTTGCAATGGTTTCGAAAAAGTTCTCAATCTCCTGCCGCAGGGAATTGCCCTTTTCAACAGCATAGGCGGTTTTGCTGACCGAACTGATGGGAATGCCGATCTTGAAAGCATTGTTGTTCTTTGCACTGAAATTCAATGCTTCATCGGCATCCAGGACCACACCCCATACCTGGCCGTTCTTCAGGAGATTTTTTGCATCATCTGAATTTTCTGTAAGAATGGTTGTGATTCCACCCCCGATGGACTCGTTTATCTCGGAGATATGGCTTTCAAAACTGGTACCGTGCATCATGGCAAGGCTTTTTCCTTTCAACTCATCATAGTTTTTAGGGGACTCATCCTTTTTATTTATCACGATCAATTCTGCTGAAAACAGGGTTTCGGCGAATCCAAATATCCGCTTTCTCCATTCGAGTACTGTAAACGTGCTGAAAATGGCATCCACCCCGGAGAAAACATCGGGAGTGTAGGAAACCTCCGGGTTCATCTGGAGGTCATCCGGGATCCTGCCGTTTATCTGAAAGGCCTGGTCCCAGGTAATGGTCACGGACTCCATTTCAACATTAAGATACCGGGCAAATTCCAGGGCCAGGGGATAATTTATGGTATTGTAATCGGTTTCGGTGAAGGCAATCTGGATTATTCCGCTTTTTTTAATCTCGTCAAGATCTCTTGCGTCTAATGGGACTGAGAAAAAAGTCCACAGCAGGAACACAAATCCAGTAAAAAAAATATGGGGTCTCATAACCAGTTTGCGGGGTTTATGCAATAAAGATACAAAAACCCTCATTATAAATATAGCCGGCCAGGTATGTGGGACTTACATCTCGAGGTAGGTCTTCAGTGCACCCAGGTAATATTCTTTCCACCCGGTTTCAATGTTTTCAAAAGCATCATCGGGGATGTTTGTATGGATGAGCTCAACCCTTGTTTTGCCGGATTCGTCAAACAACTCCAATCGTACAACGGAATCTTCCTCCTGACCTTCAAAATCCCATACCTGTTCGAGCAATGATGGGGGATAAAGAGTTTGGATCCTTCCCGAAATATCACCGTCAAACAAAGAAAATTCACTTCCGGGTTTGTCCTCCATTCTGGCCTCATAACCAGACCAGAGTTCAATGGTAAGGGGATTGGTAATGGCATTATAGACTTTTTCGCGTGGTACTTTAATATGGATGGTTTTTCGAAGATCTTTCATGGTTTGATATTTTTAGTTCATTTGGATTATCTGCCTTGAATGCGAAAAAGAAAAGAAATATGGATAAAGCCACACATATCCATGAAATCAGGTCTGTATTGCCTGTATAAATTATCGAAAGACTGAAAAAATAGGGTCCCAGCGCTGATCCAAAGACAGCCCAGCTCAGGGAGAACCCAGATATGGCTCCCAGATTTTTCAATCCGAAAAACCTGGGCCATGTAACTGCGATAAGAACGGTATAAAGTCCCCATACAATACCATTCCCGAATATGACGAGCCAGTAAGCAGCATATTGATTCCCGAGCATGGTGAGCCCGGTGCTTGTGATGAGCATACCAAACATAAACAGGATCAGCAAATATTTCAACCGGATAAAGTCACTGAGATATCCACAGATAAACTGGACTACGATGGCAATTATGGAAGTCGGCAAAAAGATTCCCAGTGCCATTTCCTTATTCAGGCCGGCTGAATCAAAAACCGAAACAACATGGAATGTCAGTCCACTGATATAAAGAGCTGTAAGTGTCATTCCAAAGGTAAAAGCCCAAAAGGCCCGGGTTTTTCTTGCCTCAGCAAGGCTATAATCACGGTCAGGCAGGCTGGACGGTCGTTTGGTCTTTTTACCGGAAATCCGTTTACCATCAGCAATGCATGCACAGTTTTCAGGATTGTCACGATAGAAGATCAGCACAAACACAACAAATCCAAGGCCGACAACTGTTGCCAGCAGCAGCCAGGCTCCCTGCCATTCCAGTTTCTCAATGAACTGGTTGAATAATTTTGGAGCAAGGGAGAATCCGAAAGCAGAAAATACGCCCAGAACCGCATTGGCCAGTCCCCTTTTCTTGTTAAACCACTTCATGACCATGTTCCGGGACACCATGGTAAGCAGTCCCTGGCCAAAGAAACGAATGCCCCAGAAACCGAATGCAAGCAAAAGGAAGGTTGCGAGGGCCGGAGAGATCCCGTTCCGGTTGTTAAGATATTGTACAGCACCCTCCACACGGGTGAGATAAAGCAGCATGAGTCCCAGCATGGCACCGGCAATGAGTGCCATTATCCTGGCACCAAACCGGTCGTAGAGTTTGCCTGCCCGGGTGATCAGCAATCCGGATCCCATGGTTCCGATAAGGTAGGCAAGGCTGAGATTGTTCCGGTTGATCTCAAGATCTTCAAGCAGGTTTTCAGTGAAGACGGAAACCCCCATGGTTTGTCCCGGAATGCTCATTAAAATCCCGATCGTACCGGCCCCGAGGATGATCCATCCGTAAAAAACCGGCACTTTCGCCGGGGCAAATGGGATGTTGCAGTATTTTTTCATGAAAGGGTAAAGATAGTAAAACGGGACTTGCCGGTGATATGAAGTCATGCATGCATTTAGGATTCCTCTACACCAATGGCAGAAGGGGTTTCATTAAACCGCTTTTTGAATGATTTGCTGAAATAGGCAGGGTCATTGAATCCCACCCTGTAGGCAATTTCTGAAACATTAAGGTTACCTTCCAATAGCATTTTTCGTGCTTCGTTCAACCTGATATTTTTAATAAATTCTGTGGTGCTTAATCCGGTGATCTTCTTGAGTTTCATATGCATCAGGGTCCTGCTCACATTGACCTCCCTGCAGAACATATCCACATCAAAACTACCATCGTCCAGGTGTTTATGCACAATATTCGTAAGGTTCTTAATGAACATCTGATCCTTATTGCCCAGCTGACCCACGGTTTCTTGCAGGGAACCAAATTTCACAAAATGCTTTCTGAGATTTTCTCTTGATATCAAAATATTCCTTATTTGCAGATCAAGTTCTTTCAGATTAAATGGTTTGCCCACATAGGCATCGGCACCCTTATAAAGTCCTTCGATACGTGATTCATCACCAGTCTTTGAGGTCAACAATATGATAGGTATATGGCAGGTCTCAATCGAGTCCTTAACTGCATTACACAGTGCAAATCCATCCATTCGCGGCATCATGATATCGCTTATTATCAAATCAGGATGAGATTTTTTAATTTTATCAAGGGCCTCTGCCCCATTATGTGCAATATGTACTTTAAAAACACTGGCAAAATGATGGCTGAGAAAGGATGCAAGTTCTGTGTTATCCTCTACAATTAGTAATTCATATTCTTTTACTGTACCATTATCCTGAAGGTCAAATGTGACGGCCGGTTCTGAATCGAGGTAAAGTAATGTATCCTCAAGGTTGAAACTGGAATTCTTTTCTATGAAGACATCATTTTGAATCAGATCAGGTGAAGGATTATGAACCAGAGGCAATTGTATTACAGCAGTCGTACCACCCCTGGGTGGACTGGTGATATTGATCATACCATTCAGGTATTTCACCAGGCTATTTACAAGCGATAGCCCGATGCCGCTACTCTGGAGATCTGTAGAATCAGTGGATTGAAAAGGTTCAAAAATTCGCTTCAGCTTTTCAGGGGGCAGTCCCGGACCGTCATCCACAATTGACATGATTAGATCGCCGGTTTTTACTTCATTCGAGGATGGATTGGCTAGATGTCTTTTCTCCACAATTTTTACGTCGACTGAAATAGTGCCCGGTTTTTTAAAGGACTTGCAGGAATTACTTAAAAGGTTTTCGAGGATTTTTTCCAATTTGTCAGCATCAAAGTAGACAATGTATGAATCCACATTGGATGTAAATTTTCCGCTAATTG
>JAUVKJ010000088.1 GCA_030592145.1 Bacteroides sp. | reverse complement strand
ATCAAACGACTCTCCATAAACCCAAGACCTTTCGGATGTGAAAAACTGTCAGATAAAGATAAGTATCGTATTCGCCAAGGAAATTATCGTATAGTCTACTCAATAGAAGATGAAAAACTTACCGTAATTGTGGTAAAAGTTGGTCATCGCAGGGATGTATATAAAAAGAGATGTCAATTCCCGATTTTGTAGTCGGTCCGGACCTGGCTCTGGAGGTTGTTGATCACACTCAGTATCTTCTTTAATGTGCTCATCTCGATTTCTGTCAGTCCCTCCAGGTCCACCAGATTATCTTCCGGCTCCATTCGGGCAAGCTGGTCTGACTGGGTCTTAAAACGAAGTTTCATCAGGTAACTGTAAGACTGTATAAGTTCCTTATAGAATGACTCGCTTAAAGCATCGATAAAATATATCTTATCAAGTCTTTCAAGAGTATTCCTGGCGGAAATCTGATGCTGAAGAGCCATCAAACGGGCATAGCTGACAATGGGCATCAGTATCTTTTTAATGTCTATGACCTGTCCCTCCCCGGATGATTCTGCTGAGATCCCTCCCATCAATCCAAGCGGCAGCTTGAATTTCAGGACCGACTGGGCCAGGTGGTGGAAAAATATGGCTTCTCCCCTGGTCATTTCATTCACTTCACGGTCCAGTTCATCAACCAGTTCCAGCTCCCCGAATATGCCCCTGAAATCAAAAAAGATGCTGCTTTTAAGTACATTATCGGGCTCTGCATTCCGGATCCATTCCCCGAAAGTTTTTTTCCATTCCGTAAGCGTAAGGTTCCATTTCGGATTCCGGGCCATGACATCTCCTTTACAAAAACGAAACCCCGCCTGGTTGAGCCCTTCATTCACTTGTTCGGCAAAATCAAGGAACCAGCTGCGGGCCCTGTCTTTTTCTGTGTCCGTGCACTGATAAATCAGGGCATTATCCTGGTCGGTCAACAGGGTCTGTTCTCCCCTGCCCTCGCTTCCCATTACCATGAAGGCAAAGGGACAGGGAGCTTCCCCTTTTCCTTCCTTCACCAGTGCAATGACCCTTTTAACGATGGAATCCGATACAAGCATTTGTATACGGGTGATCAAAGAAATTCTTGACCCTGTTTCGAGTAATGACTGAACCAGAACCGTGAGTTTATTATAGATATTTCTCAGGTCCTTAAATGACTCTGAAGAACCGGCTTCATTCAGGAGATTTGTAACAGTGGTTTGTTGCCTGCGATAGATTTCTTCCCGTGAAATTACTCCGGAAATATTTCCTTCCGGTGATTTGGCAAACAGGTAATTGCAATTTTCCCTTTTGAATTGAAGAAGGGCTTCATGAACCAACGCATCCTCAGGTATCAAAGGTGCCGGAGCGAGCATAACATCAGACAGGGACTGATCCGGGTTCCTGTCTGCTGCAAGGATTCTCTCACAAAGCACCCGGTCTGTAAGATATCCTATCACAGCCTCTTCCTGCCTCACAAGCAGCACACCGATGCGCTTGCGCCCCATGATTCCCGCGGCCTCTCGGGCTGAAGTATTCAAAGTGCAGTAACTGGCCGGGACAAGCAGCGATTTCACTTTCATATTCATCAGGAGCAGGCTGGCCTGGAGGTCGTCTTCCAACCATTCTTTGTATGGCACCACGCCTTTTTTAACATCTACGTTTTTTACTACAACGATGTACCCATCCTGCCCGGTCATTTTAACCTTTGATACGGAAATTACCACTTCACGGGTCTTTCCCGATTTTAGTGTTAAGCTGGTTTCGCAACTTAAGGATTTCCCCGTATCGTTAATCTGTTCCCTAACCTCCCGGATACTCAGGGTAAAAAGATCATCAAAATGAACCTTTGACAGATCTGTATCCACGTCTCCGTATAATCTTTTGAACCGCTGGTTTGCAAAAATGAATTTCCCGTTCACAACCATCAGGGTGCCCTCCGTGGATGCCTCCACAAGCAGCCTGTATTTTTCACGTGATTGTTTTAAGCGTTGTTCGGCGGCGGTTCTTTCCCTTTCGATAGAAAGGCTCTGCCGGATGATGTAAAAAAGAAGGATTACGATCACAAGCGTAATCAGCAGGGAAACCCTGATCAGGTTCCTTTCAAGAGACACAATCTGTGTTTTTACATCTTCGAGGTAAATCCCGGTTCCGATGACCCATTCCCATTCCGGGTAGGCCTTAACATAGGATAGTTTGGGAACAATCCTGGTACTGTCGTCCTTCCATTGCCAGAGGTAATCTATATATCCTTCCCCGCTTTGCCGGGCAACGTTAACCGCCTCAACAAATAACCTCTTTCCCTCGGGGTCCTGGTAATTGTCAAGCCGGGTGCCATTCAACTCTTTCCGGTAAGGGTGCATGATCATGAGGGGCTGCATGTCGATGATCCAGAAATAATCCTTGTCCTCCTCCCCATAGCGCAATTGTTCAATTTTCCCGGCGGCAAGGGTTCGGGCTTCCTGCTCGCTCAACAAACCGTTCCTGAGATCATTATTATAATCGTCAACCAGGCTCCAGGCAGTCAGTGTCAGTTCACGGATCATCTCCTTCTTTCCTTCCATCATATTCTTCTCAAAAGACGGAAGGATGATTATATAGATAAAAATAACAAACAGTACAATGGCAAGAATTGTCGGAAGGACAATGCTGACAAAGAATCTGCGGAATCCTCTTCGGTTCATTAATAGTGTTGTTATACGGGTTAGCTGGTCAGAACGCAGGTACCGCTGTTTATATCCTGCTCCACTTTTTTGTATTTGGTTTCGAGAATTTCCCCGTTCTGGTACCTTACCTTAACAATCTCGTTCCGCCCAATCTTTCGGCCCGACCTGACGGGTTCCAATTTTTGCGGTCGCCGGGGCTGGGGCTGCCCGTCATCTCCGCCGCCTTCATAAGCCGACCGGGCTTCGCTCTTGGTCTGCTGCATACCACTCGTGTCAAGGTGCCGGGGCCCCCTGGCCTGCTGTACCTGGCTGCTGTCCTGCAAAGGAATATTTCCCTTTAGCAGGCTCGAAATCACATCCTTGTTGATCCTGTCTATAGCTGTTTTGAACAGTTCAAACGATTCGAACTTGTAAATCAGCAGAGGATCTTTCTGTTCGTAGGTAGCATTCTGAACCGACTGCTTCAGATCGTCGAGTTCCCTGAGATGTTCTTTCCAGGTCTCGTCGATAGTAGCCAGGTTGACAGTTTTTTCAAAACTATTCAGCACCTCCTGTCCCTGGTTCTCATATGACTTTTCCAGGTTGGTAAGGATCTGGAATATTCTGGTTCCGTCTGAGACCGGGACCACAATGTTCTCATAAACCTTACCCTGCTTTTCAAATACATCCTTGATCACCGGCCAGGCCTGCTGTACCATGGCCTGTTGTTTTCTCAAATAGGTTTCGCGGACGGATTGATAAAGTTTTTCCGTTATCTCACTGGCACTTGCCTCCTTGTATTCAGCTTCATCGGCAGGGGGTTCAACCGATAAGTATCTCAGCACTTCAAGGGAGAAATCTGAGTAATCCACATTGCCATGACAGTCAAGCACAATGCTTTCGCACATGTCGTAGGTCATGTTGTTGATATCAAGGCTAAGCCGCTCTCCCAGAAGGGCATGACGCCGCTTGGTATAGATTACCTCCCTCTGTGAATTCATTACATCGTCATACTCAAGCAGCCTTTTACGGATGCCGAAGTTATTCTCCTCCACCTTCCTCTGGGCCCGTTCAATGGACTTGCTGATCATGGAATGCTGTATTACCTCCCCTTCCTTTAAACCCAGCCGGTCCATGATCCCCGAGATCCGGTCAGACCCGAAGAGCCGCATAAGGTTATCTTCCAGGGACGCATAGAATTGCGAAGAACCCGGGTCTCCCTGTCTTCCGGCACGTCCCCGGAGCTGCCTGTCGACCCGCCGGGATTCATGCCGTTCCGTTCCGATGATTGCCAGTCCCCCGGCCTTCACTACCTCGGGAATCAGTTTGATGTCCGTTCCCCGGCCGGCCATGTTGGTTGCAATGGTTACCGAACCTGTTTTCCCGGCATGCGCGACAATGTCCGCCTCCCTGGCATGCAATTTGGCATTCAGCACGTTATGCTCGATCTTCCGTATCTTCAGCATGCGGCTGAGGAGTTCCGATATTTCAACCGAGGTGGTACCTACGAGCACGGGCCTGCCTCCCCGGACCAGCCTGACAATTTCATCTATGACCGCATTGTACTTCTCCCGTACGGTTTTGTAAACGAGATCCTCGCGGTCATCCCTTACTATGGGCTGGTTTGTGGGGATAACCACGACATCGAGCTTGTAGATATCCCAGAACTCCCCGGCCTCCGTTTCTGCGGTACCGGTCATCCCGGCAAGTTTTTTATACATCCTGAAATAATTCTGGAGGGTAATGGTAGCGAAGGTCTGGGTGGCTGCCTCGACTTTCACATTTTCCTTGGCTTCAATGGCCTGGTGCAATCCGTCTGAATACCTCCTGCCCTCAAGGATCCGCCCGGTTTGCTCATCTACGATCTTTACCTTGTTATCCATGACCACATATTCAACGTCAATTTCAAACAATGAATAGGCTTTGAGAAGTTGATTGATGGTATGGACCAGCTCCGATTTGGTTGCAAAGTTCTGCAGCAGTTTGTCCTTTTTCTCAAGCTTTTCCTGGCTGGAAAGGTTTAATTTCTCGAGTTCAGCAATTTCACTGCCTATATCCGGAAGAATAAAGAAATCAGCATCTTCAGAAGAAGTTGAGATCAGGTCCAGTCCCTTTTCGGTCATCTCGATAGTATTGTTTTTCTCATCGATTACGAAATACAGCTCATCGGTAACCTTGTACATGTTCTTGCTGTTATCCTGCATATAGAAGTTCTCTGTCTTATGCATAAGGGTTTTGTTTCCTTCCTCACTGAGCATTTTGATTATGGCCTTGTTCCTCGGAAGGCCTTTGAAGGCACGAAGCATCAGTAATCCGCCCTGTTCGTTGTTCCCTTCATTCAGGTATTTCCGTGCTTCCGGCAGGATAGTACTGATCAGCTTCCGCTGGGCATTTACGATCTTTTCGATCTTCGGCTTCAGTTCCAGGAATTGCTGGTTCTCGCCACGGTGAACCGGTCCGGAAATGATCAATGGAGTCCGTGCATCGTCGACCAGTACCGAGTCTACCTCATCCACGATGGCGTAGTTGTGGGGACGCTGGACCAGGTCGGCCGGTGCAATGGCCATGTTATCACGCAAATAGTCAAACCCGAATTCATTGTTCGTACCAAAGGTGATATCGGCCATATATGCTTTCCTCCGGTCGTCGGAATTGGGTTGGTGTCTATCGATACAATCAACCCGCATACCGTGGAATTCGTAAAGGGGACCCATCCATTCGGTATCCCTTTTGGCCAGGTAATCATTGACGGTAACAATATGTACCCCTCGTCCGGTCAGAGCATTCAGGAACACCGGCAGGGTAGCGACCACTGTTTTTCCTTCACCGGTAGCCATCTCCGCAATCCTTCCCTGGTGCAGTACAACACCTCCGATCAGCTGGACATCATAATGGATCATGTCCCATGTGATCATAGTACCCCCGGCCATCCAGGTATTCATCCAGCGGGCCTTGTCACCCTTGATCTCAATGCTGTCACGCTCTGCAGCGAGGTCCTTGTCATAATCGCTGGCGGTGACTTCCAGGTAATCGTTTTCCTTAAAACGGCGGGCTGTTTCCTTTATGATCGCAAAGGCAAGCGGGATTCCCTCGTCGAGAGCACCGACCAGTTTCTCATCAATGTCTTTTTCAATTCTTTCGATGCTATGGTAGATCCTTTCCTTTTCCTCAACATCCATCTGAGGATCCTCCAGTTGTGTTTTCATTCCCATGATCTCTTCCTGTTCCCCGGCAACGGTTCCCCTTATGCTTTCCCCCATTTTGGCAGCGACCTCCCTGAGCTCGTCATTGCTCATTTTCTCCACCCTTTCGGTTTCTGCATTTATCCTGCCAATGTATGGCTGGAGCTCTTTAAGGTCGCGCACAGACTTGGAACCGAACATTTTCCCTGCAACTTTGTTAATGATGCTCATTGTATTAACTTTTTCTTTTCGGTTTTATAGCATGTAAAATTAGTTTATTTTACAGAAAATCTCTATGTATGATCCCGGATTTGTCATTCCTGACATACATGTTAATATTTACTGCCTTCAACCGGGGTGATTATCTACGAATTTGATTATTTTGTATTATTGTATACGGACTCTAAAAAAAACAACCATGAAAAAGATAATTCTGCATCTGATAATCTTATGTTTTTTGTCATCCGTATCCCTTGCACAGGCAGGAACACCTGACATAGTACCGTCACCCACCCTTAAAAGCCAGGTTCTTCCCGGAAATCCGGATATTTCTCTTGGATATAAACCAGCTCCCTTCAAGCTCGATTTCAGACCGAGGCCGGCAGGGGACCTGCGATATAAAAGTTCAGCGGCACTGCCGGCAAAATTCGACCTGCGTGCTGAAGGACGTGTCACCAGTGCCAGGAAGCAGGGAGGAGGTAATTATGGGGGAAATTGTACATCTTTTGCAAGCATGGGATCTCTTGAATCAAGGTGGCTCAGCATGGGATTCCCGGAAGTGGATCTTTCGGAGCAGAACATGGCGGCCTGTAACGGGTTTGATGAGGAGAACTGGGGTTTTGGGCAGGGTGCCAATCAATTTATTTGCAGTGCATACCTGACCCGGTTCGACGGACCCGTACTGGAATCGGATGACCCATACAACCTGGAGGTTAACCCCTGCTGGGACACCCTTGAACCGCACGCCCTGGTACCCGATTCCCGCTGGCTCCCTGTCAGTGATTTTGAACTGCTGAAGCGTACCATATATTATTATGGTGCAGTATATGCCGGGATCCACTGGGATGTCAGCGGATCGAGTTTCAGGTCCAGTGACAACACCTATCATTACAGCGGAAA
>JAUVKJ010000319.1 GCA_030592145.1 Bacteroides sp. | reverse complement strand
TCATCGGACAATCCCGGGGAGCTGATCAGGGAGGTCCGGATCCTTTCGGGTATAACAGGGGAACAGGTCCGGTGCAGCCGGCAGCATTTCCTGAAATTCCGCCTCCCTCAGTCGTACCGGAATTATATTGCAGCCGGGATCAGGGAAGACTACAGCATGGGTTTTGCCTCTGCCGCCGGATTCCGGGCCGGAACCTCCAGGCCTTTCTTCTTTTACGACCTGCAGAAGGAGGAGGAAACCCCTCTGAAGGTCATACCCTTCCAGGTCATGGACCGGACCCTGAAGGATTACATGAAACTTACACCGGAACAGGTCATTGCAAAGATCAGGGCTATTGCAGATGCCACGCGGTCCGCCGGGGGGACCTTTGTCAGCATCTGGCATAACGATGCCTTCAGCGACCTTGGAGAATGGAAAGGATGGAAGGATGTATATTTACAAATGATAGATTCACTTAAGGTTTGATCAGGTACCTTAAACATAGAGAGATTGACAGGGATAAATGGGACCGCTGCATTGCAGGGGCCTCGTTTGAAACCATTTATCCTTACTCCTGGTATCTTGACCTTGTCTCACCAGGGTGGGAGGGACTGGTAAAAGGGGATTATGAAATGGTGATGCCCCTTACATGGACCCGCAGGCTTGGAATCCACCTCCTCCTGCAGCCCATCCTTGCCCAGCAACTGGGGGTGTTTTCAGCAAACCCGCCCGGCGAGGCTGAACTCCGTGCATTCATCAGAGCCATACCGTCCCGTTTCCGGTACGTGGATATCTGTCTGAACCGCCGGAACATGGAACTTCCGGCAAAAAACAGGCGCTATGTACGGGTGAATTACGAACTTGATCTCAGGGCGCCCGCTGTTACCTGTACTATGAATACAAAGCGGAATCTGCAGAAAGGCAAGGCCTATCCGTTTGAATTCAGGGACATAGCAGTGGAACAATACCTGGACCTTAAGTATTCTGCAGAGCGAAGGGTTTCCGCAGGCAGGGCTTACCTTGAAAATCTTTTTGTTGGACTGGCAGGATTGAAACGGGCCGGAGTTTATGGACTTTTTCTTAAGGAGGAGCTCCAGGCCGCGGCCATCCTTGCATATGCCGAAACCAGGGTGATCTACATGAATGGCTGTTCTGCTCCAAAGGGAAAAGAAACCCGGGCCATGTTTGTACTGATGGACCGGCTGATCGGGGATTCACGGGCAAAATTTCCGGTCTTCGATTTCGAGGGTTCAAACATTCCGGGGGTCGCCCGTTTTTTCGAGGGATTTGGCGGCAGGAAAACCCTGTATCCAAGGATTGTGCGGATAAATGCCGATATTGGGCCAAAGAGACAGGCTCTGAAAGGGATTGTAGAAAAATGAGGCAGGCTGTAAAACTAAGTCTTGGAACGCTGGGAGGCTGGATTCCCCAGCAGCTACTGATCCGGATATCAGGACAGGACCTGGTCTTTCCGTTCTACCATGCCGTTTCGGATGTACCCATGCCCCATGTTGAAAAAGTTTACCCGGTGCGTTCTCTGAAACGGTTTAAAGGGGACCTCGAGTTCCTGCTGAAGCATTACGAACCTGTTGGACTGGAAGCCCTTAAGTCCCCCGAAACCCTTGGCAGACGGGCAAAGCCTGCCATGTTTCTCAGTTTTGACGATGGTCTTTCTGAGATCCATGAGCTCGTTGCACCGGTACTTGATAGAAAAGGCGTGCCTGCGGCATTTTTTGTAAATACGGATTTCATTGACAACCGGGACATGTTCTACCGGTACAAATCCAGCCTTATCCTTGAACGCCTTGAGAAGATCAACTATTCGCCTGCCGTGACCGAATTGTTCCAGAGCCGTTACCACCTGGCCGGATCCGGCAAAAAAAGCGTAAGGGATTTCGTCCTGGAAATATCCTACAGAAACAGGAAGGAACTCGATGAGATTGCCAAACTGGTACAGCTGGATTTCGCTACCTTCCTGAAGGTCAGGAAACCCTATATGAGTCTGCAGCAATTGAAAAACCTGGCTAATAAGGGATTCTATATAGGGGCGCACAGCAAGGATCATCCCCTTTTTACGCACCTTACCCGGGAGGACATGTTCATGCAATATCGTGTAAGCATGGAATTCGTTCAAAAAGAGTTCGGTACCGGGTACGGGATATTTTCATTTCCGTTCAGCGATGATGGAGTGCCTGCGAGGTTCTTTGAAGAGATCAAAGGGGAGGGCATGCCCCCGCTGGATGCGAGCTTTGGCACGGCTGGACTGAAGAAGGACCCGGTACCCTTCCACCATCACAGGATCCCGATGGAAGCCGGGAGGGCTCCGGCCCGCCGCCTTCTCAGGGGAGAATACCTGTACTATCTTGCAAAAGGCCTGGTCAGGAAAAACAAGATCGTAAGGGTATGAAAATAGAGAAATACAATGCCGCTGGACTGAAAGAGTTCCTGGAATCAGAGAAATACAGGACCATGCCTTTCGTTCCGGTAAGCGGGCATCGTGCTCTCAGCTGGCTTCATAACCCAAGGCTTAAACCCGAAGATGTCATCATGTACGTAGGTTACGACGGGGAGGAAATGATAGCCTACCGCTGCATACTGCCCGACCGGCACGGCGACATCCGCTATGGCTGGCTCAGTGGCAACTGGGTGCGCCCGGACCGGCGGCGCATGGGACTCGCAAGCCAGCTCTTCGAGGAAGCCTATGCAGACTGGGGCCACCAGCTTATGTACACCAATTATGCCCCCGAATCAAAAGCTGTCTATGACAAATCCACGCGCTTTCAACTTTATAAAGAAAGGCCCGGCATCCGCTATTACCAGCGGAGTTCATCAGCCAGCCTCCTGGGAAACAGGCGTACCATGTACCGGAGATCACGGTCCCTGTTAAGCCTGGCTGACGGGATACTCAATACGGTGC
>JAUVKJ010000198.1 GCA_030592145.1 Bacteroides sp. | reverse complement strand
TCTTCCAGCAGATATTCCAGACAAGCCCCGACGCAATCAGCATTTCCAGACTTGACACGGGAATTCTTGTTGAGGTCAACAGGAGCCTTGAAAAAATGACCGGATATTCACGAAAAGAACTTATCGGTCATTCAGCATTTGATCTTGGCCTGTGGGTCGATAAGGCGGTCCGGGAAGAGATGACCAAACATTTTAAGGAGAAAGGTGAATTCACAAATATCGAAACGGACTTCCGTGTTAAAGGGGGTAAGATTGTACAGGCACTCCTGTCCGCCTCCATACTGAACATTAACGATGAACCCCACCTGGTCGGCATTGGCAGGGATATCACCGATATCAGGGCAGCAGAGCATGTACAGCATATCATATACAACATTTCCAATGCGGTCAACATCACCCAGGACCTGAACGATCTGATTATTACCATACAGAATGAACTGGGTAAAATATTCGACACCCGTAATTTCTTTATTGCCTTCTACAACAAGGAGGACGATACCTTTTCAATGCCATTTTTTGTTGACGAAAAAGATGCTTTTAATGGCTTCCCCGCCAAAAAAACCCTGACCGGTTATATGATCCGCAACGACAGGCCCATTCTAATGAAGAACCGGGATATTAAAAAGCTTGTCAGTTCGGGAGAGATCGAAGATGTGGGCACCCCGAGCAAGATCTGGCTGGGAGTACCCCTGAAACACAGGGATGAGATCATCGGGGCACTGGTGGTACAAAACTATGAGGATGAACAGGCTTATACTGAGAAAGACCTGGAAATTCTCACATTTGTCTCAGCACAGATAAGCCTTTCCATAGCAACCAAACGAGCCTATGACGAGATGCAGGTTGAAAAAGCCTATTTCGAGCAGTTGTTCGAAGGTTCCCCGGAAACTATTGTGCTGACTACAAACGATGGGAAACTGCTCCGTGTAAACAGTGAATTTGAAAAGCTGTTTGGTTATTCACCGGAGGAGGCAATTGGGAAATACATCGATGAACTGATTGCGCCCGATGAACTCAACAGTGAAGCCAGGCAAATCTCACAAAAAGTTGCCAGGGGAAAAAAGATCCTGCTGGAGACTATCCGGAAACACAAGGATGGCAGGAGCATTCACGTGTCAGTGCTTGGGACTCCCATTGAGATTGAAGGGGGACAGGTAGCCGTGTATGGTATTTACCGCGACATAACCGCACGGAAAAATGCAGATATCGCCCTGAGGGAAAGCGAGGAAAAACTGCGGAATATTCTTTATTACTCACCCGATGCCATCTCCGTTTCCGATCTCAGGGGATTTATCACAGAGTGCAACCAGGCAGCCCTCGATATTTTCGAGTGTGAGAGCTACGATGAATTACTGGGCAAAAATGCAAATCATTTTGTTATACCTGCACTGAAAAAAAAGGGGGTACAGACTCTGAAATCAATATTGAGAAACGGATTTGTCAAAAACGTCGAAATTGAGGTCATTACCGTGAAAGGTAATCATAGATATGTAGGCCTCTCGGCAAGTCTTATCCGGGATACCAACAACAAACCCATTGGAGTTTCCACCATTACCCAGGACATTACCGAACGGAAGGTTCATGAAAAAGCCATGAAAGCTGCTAAAGAAAAAGCAGAAGAATCGGACCGGCTGAAATCTGCCTTCCTGGCCAACATGTCGCATGAGATCAGGACTCCCATGAACGCAATTCTTGGATTTTCGGAGTTATTGAAAACCGAAGACCTTGCCAGGGAGGCCAGGGACGAATACATAAAGATCATCAATAGCAAAGGCTATGAATTGATGCTCATCATCAATGACATCATTGATATCTCGAAAATTGAAGCCGGAGACATTCAGATCAGTAAATCGGATCTGCAGGTAACTATATTCCTTCAGCGATTGTATAAGGAATTCAGCGAGGAAAAGAACCTTTTGAACAAGGATCAGATCCAGTTTCGCCTGAAAATCCCGGAGAATGACAATCCGGTTATTCACACGGATCCTGCACGCCTGAAACAGATCCTGTACAACCTGACTGGTAACGCGCTGAAATTTACCCATGAAGGATTCATTGAGATGGGTTATTACATCCAGGACAAAAAAGTTGTATTTTATGTCCGGGACACCGGGATCGGAATTGAAGAAGATAAAAAGGAAATCATTTTTGACCGCTTCAGGCAAGCTGACGAATCGATAAACTCAGAGTTTGGTGGCACCGGACTGGGCCTTGCCATATCACGTCACCTGACCGCATTGCTAGGCGGGAAAATATGGATGGAGTCTAAGGAGAACCAGGGTTCAACCTTTTATTTTTACCTTCCCCTGCTGAAGAACCTGGGATCCGGATCAGTACCTGCAGCAAACACCGCGAATCAGAAAAACGAAAATGAGTTGATCGACCTGTCCGGTAGAAAAATTCTGATCGCAGAAGACGATTCTGCTAATTATCTTTACCTTGAATCCTTTCTCAAACGCACTAATTCAGAGATTATCTGGGCAAGGGACGGTAAACAATTACTTGAACTATTAAAGGCAGACCCATCCGTTGACCTGATCCTGATGGACCTCAGGATGCCCGTCCTGAACGGCATCGATGCAACCAGGATCATCCGGAAGACCAACCCGGATCTTCCGGTAATTGCCATCACAGCATATGCCTTTTCCGATGACAGGGAAAAATCAATCCAGGCCGGCTGCAATGATTACCTGTCAAAACCTGTCAAGATCGAAGAACTTTCAGAAACACTCAAAAAATATTTACAATAACTATACCCTACCTACAGATCAAACAACTCTGGAAGACTATCCTGGAATCGATATCCGGCACAAACCAGGATTTCACTGAAGGCAGCCTTGGCCGGGCCATCCTGCTTCTTGCAATTCCCATGGTACTGGAGATGGTTATGGAATCGGTCTTTGCAGTAGTCGATATTTTCTTTGTTTCCAAGCTGGGCACCCACGCCGTTGCAACCGTTGGCATCACCGAGTCACTCATGACCATTGTTTACGCTATTGGGATGGGACTGGCGGTAGGAACCACGGCAATGGTGTCGCGCAGGATAGGTGAAAAAAACCGCGAAGGGGCATCCGTAATTGCCTTCCAGGCCATTCTCACGGGTTTGATCATTTCCATGCTGATCGCTATCCCAGGCGCCAGCTTTGCATCACGTCTCCTGGATCTTATGGGGGCGGAAGATGAAATGGTAAGGGATGGATTTATGTATACGGCTATCATGCTGGGCGGAAACGGGATTATAATGCTGCTTTTCATTATCAATGCAGTATTCCGCAGTGCCGGCGATGCCGCTATTTCCATGAGGGTGCTCTGGCTTGCCAACCTGATCAATATCATACTGGATCCCCTGCTTATCTTTGGCATCGGACCCTTCCCTGAGCTCGGGATCAAGGGGGCCGCCATTGCGACTACCACGGGAAGGGGAATCGGCGTTGCCTACCAGTTCTGGCTATTGTTCAACGGCAAAGGAAGAGTTCAGTTGAAAATAAGGCATCTTTTCATCCAGATCCGGGTGCTGGTAAGCCTGATCCGGCTCTCACTCGGGGGAATAGGGCAATCCCTGATCGCCACTACGAGCTGGATCGGACTGGTGCGGATCATCGCCGAATTCGGGAGTGGGGCCATTGCCGCTTATACGATTGCAATGCGCATTATCATTTTTGTGCTGCTTCCTGCCTGGGGATTAAGCAATGCCGCTGCCACGCTGGTTGGCCAGAACCTCGGTGCAAAGAAACCTGTACGGGCGCAACGGTCGGTCTGGTTGACAGCCAGGGTAAATATGATCTTTATGGGATTCGTTTCCCTCGTCTTTATACTGGCACCTGCATTCTTTATCCGGATCTTTATCCAGGATCCGGAAATAGTGAAATACGGTGCGGTCTGTCTCAGGATCATCGCATACGGGTTTGTATTCTATGGCTTGGGAATGGTCATGATCCAGGCTTTGAACGGAGCCGGCGACACCGGTACACCCACGGTGATCAATTTTTTCTGTTTCTGGATAATTGAAATCCCCCTGGCATACCTCCTGGCCCTCAAATGGGGAGTCGCTGAAAACGGTGTTTACATTGCCATTATAACGTCCGAAACAATAATGACTCTAATTGCTGTAATCATTTTTCAAAAGGGAAAATGGAAGCTCAGAAAAGTTTAATCAATCTGAAATTCAGCAGGAATGGTGAATGCAGTCCCGGACAGGTAATATCAGGCTGGCGTGTTGGAATCCTGCACCCCGG
>JAUVKJ010000170.1 GCA_030592145.1 Bacteroides sp. | reverse complement strand
AGATGTATTCTCCGTAGAGGTAAATCTTTCCGGGATAATGGATCTCTTCAGGCGTGGTATCCTGAACGGCCGATCGCAGGTCATCGTACGACATGTAAACGGGATTGTTCACTTCATAGGTCTGCAGCAACCTGTCCTGGCAGCTGCCCATGAACAGCAGGGTAATCAGCGAAGCCAGGATCAATTGTACCTTTATCTTGTTTTTTCTCATAACGATTGGTTTTGATTCACACAATAGATGCAGGTACCGGTCCGTAGGTTGCGTCGGGATTCAGTCCATGCATCTGACGCAACCAATCGGGAACGGTGATCATCTTTGAAATATACAGTGAATCACAAAATTCAGGATCCTATGAAATCTGCAAAGCAACCTTCATGCAATCTTTTTCTCATCATTCTCAGCACCCTTTTTATAATTATTCCCCTTGCTTCCCTGGACGGACAGAAACAGGAAGTGGATGCCGTATACCTGAACAACGGGGAGGTTTTTAGAGGAATTCTCCAGGACCAACTGGATCCTGGCATCGTTCAGTTGCAGACCCTCTGCTGGAATACAATGCTTTTTTCAAAGAGCGAGATCAGCCGGATCGAAAAGGAAAAAATAGATTTCCGGGTCTATGGGGGCAGTACGGGAACATCATCGCATGGCTATTTCAACCGGACCGACCTGGGTGCCCTGATCGGTTCCGGCAACAATGAGAAGAATACCATTTTCAGTGCGCAGATGGTGAATGGATACAAAATAGGCAGAAGATATTTCCCGGGCATCGGGGTAGGTATCGAGTTTTATGAATATACCGTTGTGCCTGTCTATGCAGATTTCAGTTATTTTATTACAGATCACGGAGTACGTCCCTTTCTCAGGGGAAGCTTCGGTTATTCCATACCCCTGGAAAATTCCCGGGAGGAAATGGGTGTCCGCACAGATAACCGGGGCGGATTCCTTTACGTGGCAGGCATCGGGACCTCCATCCGCACGGGTCCCGCTAGCGCCATGGTGATATCAATGGTGTACCGTTTCCAGAATCTCAGATCGATCTATACCCAGGATTGGAACGACGAAGTACTGGACCTGGAAAAGCAATACAATCGAATATCCCTCCGTATAGGTTTTATGTTTGATTAAATCCGGAAATCCGTTATTTTTGCACGAAGAGATTCGGATTATGATATACAGTTCTGCAGCCCATAAACCTTTAATTATTTTTACCCTGGCCCTGTTAATGCTTTCCTTTCCGCAATGCAGGAAAGAGGACAGCACTGCTCCGGTGGGACAGGGGTGGACGAGTGCGGATCCGGTTTCAATACCGCTCAGGCATCGCCTGCTGCAGGCAGAGCGGGAAAACCTGGTAAAAAATCCGTCCTTTGAGCAGGGCAGGTTGATTAATCTTGACAGTAATACGGTATCCTACAATGTAACCGGCTGGAAATGGCTGGGTGAAAATGTGACCTGGTCCACTGCAGAGGTAAGGTCCGGATCCTATGCCATTAAGATCCATCGCAGCCAGGACGATAAGACCATTACCAGGAGGATTGGCATTGCTTCAGATTTTATCCGGGTCATTCCTGGAAATTATGATTTCTCATTCTGGATCCGGCTCCTTGATATCTATCCCAGCCAGGAGAGGAAGGGAATAAGGATGTATGATGCCGTGGATATCCGGGTGCTGTTTTATGATAAGAACCGGCTGCTGATCAACGGGAATATCTATAACCCTTCAAGGCAGGCCATCATTGACCAGTCCTTCAAGGCCCTGCCTTTTTCCAATTTCTGGCATATTGACAGCCTTGGATGGGTTTCCGTGATCGGCAGGACCACCCATGATTTTCTTACCGAAGGAGATATCCCTGATGAGGCAAAATTCGTTAAGCTGTTTTTTGGATTAAAGGGAACGGGGACCATGTGGATAGATGATGTGGATTTCAGGTACTCAAGAAGGAATTTTACCGCCATGGAAAGAACCGGGCGAATGTTCGATTCCACCTTTACAAAACTTGAGTTAATTATTCCAAAGCCAAAGCAGGCCCATTCACATGAACCCTTCACCTATCATATACCCGGGACGGATACGATTCCAATGCCTGTGATCATTATTCCCGGAAGGCCGGAAAAGCAGACCAGGGCAGCTGCTTCTCTGCTGAAAGAAAAACTTGATTCCATGTTTATCCGGCATTACGGAAAAGACAGCCTGCCAGGGGTCCGGATCACCTCCTACCAGTCACCACGGGAAATTGAGAACGGTGGACTGGTATTCAATATCGGCAACAGAAGTCATTCTGATATCATGCGTCATTCTGATGAAAATCAGAATCTTGCTAATGAAAATCAGAATCTTGGCCCACAGGGCTATATCATTCAACCCGATTCTCTGCACCCGAATCTCGTACATCTGTCAGGAACCTCTCCTGTGGGTGATTATTATGCGGCAGCCACGGCTGTCCAGTTGTTCGATGACAGCCTTTTTATATACCATCAGTCCAGCATTTCGGATCATCCGGACATTCCTGAACGGGCTTTCCTTATATCACCCGTTGCAGCTGCCTCCAATCCCATTGATTATTCTCCCTATCTTTCAGAGATGGCAGGTCTTAAACTCAACTGGGCCTACCTGGACTTCTACCGTTCAAGGACCTTCTGGCATCAGGAAAGCGCTGCCTACCGTAACGGGTTGAAAACCATTGGCCGGGAAAACAGGGTGGCAGAAATGCTGAACCTGGCACAGATGGTCAACCCGTATGCTTTCTTTCCAAAAAATTCAATGCTCGATTCCCTCGACAGTGATGTCAGAGATCGATGGATGCATTCAGGTTCATCCAGCCGTGCGAAACTGCGGCAGTATTATTCGGCAGGAATGGAGGCAGGCGTTTCCACACTTGTCCTGTGTACACATGATTACCTTCCCCAGTCCTTTCCAGGCAATTATGTATTATATGCGGAACGGGATGAGGATACGTATATTAATTTGCAGGAAGCACACCTGGAACTGATCAGATCATTGTATTCCTGGAGCAGGGCGAGGAACCCGAAGGTTAAACTGGAGTTTATACCACCCTGGTACTCGAATGATAAACTGGACCTGAGCAGGGGGCAGGCAGAACAGTATTACCGGGATCTCAGCTCAAAATTGCCGGATGACCTGCGTATAATGTGGTCAGGGCCGGCCAGGCAGAGTTCCGGCATCGATGAGGCGGATTTCTACAGGTTCCATGAACTGGCCGGCAGGGAATTGATTTTGCTCGATAACAGTATGAATACGATACCGGAGATCCTGGAGGATACGACCATCCTCAAACATCAGCCTATGAAACTCCGCACCTTTAACCTGTTTGATCCCTTCAGCGTTCAGTTCTCGGCACCGTTCTCCCTTCCTGAGGGTACCGGCAAGATGTTGATAAATTCCTCACTTTCTTCAGAGATCATGAAGATCAGGATGGTTACAGCGGCTGATTTTATGTGGAATTCAGAATCCTATGATCCGGACATGTCAATATGGAAGGTCCTTGTATCCCGCTTCGGAATTTCAGCAACCCGGGAACTTTACCGTTTCAACGACGCCTATTTTACAGTGTTTGCTTCCGTGATCGGCCTGAAACAGGATAAGGAAAAGCAACGGCTTGTAAAGCAAATCCGTCAGCAGCTGGAAGAGATGACAGAGTCTCTTGAAAACCTGGATAAGCTGATGCCCCGGAACCCGGGACTTCTGAATGAGCTTAAAAGCCTGAAGCAGAGCATGGAAAGCACATACGAGAAAGAGGTACAAGCGGTGGCAAGACAAATCGTTGCGGCAGTAGATAGTATGTAAGATTATTACTATTTTTGCCGCGTCATAAAGAATGTGTTGGATGGATAAGGAAAAGGAATCTTTTCAGGAAGATAGGGAATTACAGGAAATTATTATACGATTTGAGAACATGCTCAACCAGGTAGAAGCCTGTTTTTTCGATGTTTATGAATTTGAGAGGATCATAGACCATTACCTGGACACCAATCATTTCAGCAAGGCGATCGATGCCATACGGTACGGGAAAAACCAGCATCCCGGCTCTACCACCCTTCAGATAAAGGAAGCCGAGATTTACGCGGAAAAGGGAGATTCTCTTAAAGCACTCGGCATGGTTGAAACACTGGAAAAAATATCAGGATCGAATAACGAGGTATTTATGTTGAAAGGCATGATCCTGAACCAGCTTGGAAAAGTAACCGGGGCCGAGAAAGCATTCGAAAAAGCCCTTGAACTGAGTTATGAGAATGTGGGTGAGGTCCATTATGATATTGCCCTTTCATTTCAATATGTGAACCAGTTTAAAACCGCAATTAAATACCTGGAGAAAGCGCACAAAAGAGATCAGGGGAATCTGAACAAACTCTATGACCTGGCATACTGCTATGATAGGCTACACGATTTCGACCGGAGCATAGGATTCTACGAAAGCTACCTGGACCTGGAACCCTTCTCCGAGAATGCCTGGTATAACCTGGGTCTCCTGTATTTCAAGAAGGAAAATTTCAGGAAGGCCGTGGAATGCTATGATTTTGCACTGGCCATCAATGACCAATACTCATCCGCTGTATTTAACAAGGCGAATGCCCTTGCCAACCTGGACGAATACGGGGAAGCAATCAAATCCTACAAGGAATGCATCCTGCTTGAACCGGAGAATGTGCTGGCTCACTGCTACCTTGGAGAGTCTCTCGAAAAACTCGAACAATATGACGAAGCCATAACATGGTATGAGAAGGCCACCAGTGTGGATCCTTCTTTTCCGGACAGCTGGTACGGCATAGCGGTTTGTTACCTGTTCGGGAAATTATACCGGGATGCTCTTTTTTATGTCAACAAGGCCATTTCACTGGATGAGGAAAATCCCG
>JAUVKJ010000084.1 GCA_030592145.1 Bacteroides sp. | reverse complement strand
CGGCAATGGTAGAACAATGCAGGGTTGGTATGGATAGCCTGGGGTACGGAATGCATGAAATACAGGGTATTGTTCTGGGCCTGCAGTGCTGATCCGCATATTAATCCGCTGGTGATCACTAAGATGAGATAATATGGAAGCCGGGATCTTAGCATCAATAATCATCCGGATTAATTTCCAGTTCAGCAATGGCACTGATGAAGGCATGGAAGTAATAAAACGAGTAGAAGCGGACATTTGCCGGAGGCGGTGGCGGGGGTTCATAACCGGTCGTTGTTATCCTGCCTTTTACAATTATATGGTGGCTCCCGGATATGTTTTCAATCTGTTCCCTGCTGAGTTCAATATCGACAGGATCCGGCTCGAATGGCTCAGCAACGCCGTCCCCGTCAGAGTCCACCGCACCTTTGACAATCTTTCGCGGATCCTGTACATCGTGGAAAAGGGAATCAAGCATCGTATATCCCTCATCCATAAAATATAACTGGGTTGAGACATTAACCGGGAACTGGCTGATAAAATTTAACCGGAATATAAGGCGTTTGATTTCTTCTGGTGGACTTTCGTAAAAATCCCCGAAAACAAAATCCAGTGTATCCGCAATGAGGAGCAGATCTGCATAGCCATCCATTGGCAGCAGCAACTTTGTAGAGACATACAGGCGGCTTGAATCAAGCAGGAAATTCTCACGGGTCAGTCCCGACGGATTCGTTGTACCATTCACCTCAACAGTTATCTCAGCAGGTGATGTTTCAAGAACGTCGAAAAGGTTGGAGTTTGTAACATCCAGTACAATGCTGTCCGCGATGCTTTGCCCTTCCTGCCCCAATAACGGATAGGCCAGTATCCGGAGATTTGACGGTCCCGGAACACCGGGTCCGGAAATAGGGATGATCTGCCCCCCGCTTCCGGTTGCCTGGAAACCCGACATGTCGATTTGAATGGGGATCCCGAAGGAGTTCTGAAACTCAAGCTTCAACTTCGGATCCTTGAAATGGAAGGTTCCTTCCGACAATCTGTCAAAGAAGTTAACAGGGAAGGATTGGGGACCCACATCAATATCAAACTGCCCCAGGTAACCATAGATTGCAGAGTATTCAATACCGGATATGTTTATGCTGATGCCAAGTATTTTGCCTGGATAAACAATCACATCGGAGGGCCAGATGGTGAGTATCACCATAAGGGATAACTTATTTGCTGAAGGAGGAGTATTGTCGAGCGGGAGTGTTATCCTGTCCAGGGTGTCTATGGTGGAAGGGTTGTCATCGTTGAGTGTGATCTGCCAGTCGTGAATACCTGGAATCCGGAACTTTGCATCCCATCTCATATCTGGATAGTCGGGTGAAACGGAAATTGCCATTTGACCGAACCGTACCATGATGCTGTCAATTTCCGGGCCGGTCGAATCGCTGATTGTCAGGGGGATGGCAATGGTATAATTGAAAGCGGTATCTCCGGGTAATGCGTTCAGGTTGAAACCCGTACTGAAAGGACTTTTAATGTCAGATATCGAAGAAATATCCCGGATATTGATGATCTCTGAGGCCTGCAGTGAGAAGAGGTCTTGCTTATAAACCAGAGACATGAATCCATTGCTGTTAATGTAAAGTTCATCGGGATTCAGGGAATCTGTGAGGATCTCGTCGAGCTGCCATCGGGCCCAGCCAATCGGGGCGGCCACACCAGGGTTGATCTGCAGGCTGGGATCAAGCTGGTCAGCATTAAACTCCTCCTTGATGCATGAGCTGAAAGCCAGCAGAATTGCTCCCAGCAGGACCAGCTGACGGAAAATCTTCACGGGGCAATCCATGGCTGAATCGCTGATAGATAGTGGTTTCCTGAAAATCAAGACTTCATGGTTTGACCGGAATAAAATACGAAGAAACCTTCAGATAATAAAACGTCAGATGAATGAGCTTATTTCAATTGTCATACGGATGCTGAAAAAAGAAGGTTTGACTATAAGATCATGAACTCAGGAAGCCCCGCCCGGGCCCAAAAGCAAAAATCCCGAAAATGAATTTACAGGCAATGATCTGCACCACCCAGGAGAACTGTCTGAAACGTATCAGAGTTTGAATACCACTCCGGTCATCTTCTCTGAAACTTCCCAGAGTCGCCGGGCGGTGTCCCCATCATGAGAGCCTTTGTTTGATTTGACCCTGACCGGTGTTCCCTTTAGTTCCATGAATCCCCCGGGACCATAATAGTCGCCTCCCCGGACATCTTTACCGGTGGCGGCACGAAGTGTGGGAAGAGCTCCCATCGCCGGCGTTTGTCCCATGACAGGGTTAAGTCCCCTCAAAAACCCCGAATGACGCTGCAGATTTGTATTCGTCCAGCCCGGGTGCGCGGCAGCGGCAATGCTTCCGGAACCGGCTGCTTCGAACCTTCGCTGCAACTCATAGGTAAAAAGCAGGTTGGCCAGTTTGCTCTGACCATAGGCGCTCATCTTGTTGTAGGATTGTTCGCTTCCGAGGTCATCAAAATTGATCTTTCCTGTCTTGTGTCCAAAACTGCTGACATTCACCACCCGTGATTCTCCGGTCTTGAGAAGCAGAGGAAGCAGTAATCCTGTCAGAGCAAAATGCCCAAGATGGTTGGTCCCGAACTGAAGTTCGAATCCATCCGCCGTTTTCCCGTATGGAGGCATCATAAGCCCGGCATTATTGACCAGAAGATCAAGCCGTTCGTTCTTCTTCAGAAAATTCCCGGCGAAAGTTCGTACCGATGCAAGGCTGCCCAGGTCAAGTTCTGCCACGATAAGGGTTGATCCGGGATATTCTGACCGGATCTCATTGGCGGCCTTTCCCCCTTTTTCAGTATTCCGGCATGCCATGATCACCTTTGCATCCTTTGCAGCAAGGGCTTTTGCGGCTTCAAAGCCGATTCCCGAGTTGGAACCGGTTACGATGGCTGTCTTTCCCGCCAGAACGGGTATGTTTTCAGTGGTCCAATGTTCTTTCATCAGAATGTCAGTGTGAAGACGGTTTCCTCTTCCGGAATCGAATTTGCGGTGATGGTTCCGTTGTGCAGGCGCAGGATCTGTCGTGAGAGGCTCAGCCCGATCCCCGATCCGCTTTGTTTGGTGGTGAAGAAGGGGATGAAGATCTTATCAAGCACCTCGGGCAGGATACCGGTACCGTTGTCCGTCACCTGCATGGTGACACGGCCCCGCTTGTTGAAAAAAGCTTTCAGTTCAATGACCGACTTTTTATGGTTCTCAAGGGCATGGATGGAGTTTCGTATCAGGTTGATGATCACCTGTTCGATCAACTGCTCATCTGCAGAGACCTCGATGTTATCCGGTTCAACCTGGGTAACAAACTTGATCTTGTTGCTGGTGATTTCTTCCTCCATCAACAGGTAGATGTTTTTGTACAGGTCCCTGACCGGGAAGATTTTGAAGTTGGGTTTCGGTATACGGGTGAGGTTCCGGTAAGTATTAACGAAATGGAGGAGTCCCGTGCTCCTCTTATTAATGGTCTGCAGGGCTTGCAATATCTCCAGGACGGTATCCAGGTTCATATCCTCCTTCACACTGCCTCCCTCGGCAATTCCCTTGAGCATGACCTCCAGGGTAGAAGACAGGGAAGCAATCGGTGTTATGGAATTCATGATCTCATGGGTCAGTACCCGTATCAGTTTCTGCCAGGCTTCGGTTTCCTGTTCTTCCAGTACGTTCTGGATGTTATTGATCGTTGTCAGGATGATCAGTTTGTCCTTCACCTTGAACTCCGTTGCGTAGATGGCCAGCTGAAGGATATCATCCTGGTCCTGGACCTTGACCAGGGTGTTTTCCCCGGGACCGATATTCAGGAGGGTATTAACGAGTTCAGGGCTGAGCTGTTCCAGCAGCTTGACATTTTTAAGACTGTGTATCTGGAAGAGTTTCTTTGCCGCCTTGTTGACCATTTCCACGGTCCCGTCTTTCCGGTAGGCAATAATACTGACATCAATATTCTGTACGATGCTCTGCAGGTAGTGGAAATGCTCCTCTTTTTCAGAGCGGACTTTCTGGAAATCGTGGATAACATCATTAAAGGCCCGGTTCAATTCGTCAAATGAGGATCCCATCCCTTCGATCTGGAATGAGCGCGTAAATTCCGAAAAACGAATGGATTCAAGGAAACTCGTCAGGTCTCGGTTGGTCCGGTCAACATACCGGATCAGCGAATATACCTGGAACAGGATAATGATCCCCACCAGGATGGGGGTTACATGATAATTGGTATTCCATGTATAGAAAAAAAGGAAAATGGATGCTGAAAGCAGCAGTACCCGGATGATGATATTTATCCTGAAATTTCTAAAGGCCATATTTTTCCATTCTCCTGTACAGGGAAGTCCGTGTTAAACCAAGATCAGTAGCGGCCTGTGTTATATTGCCATTGTGCTGCTTCAGTACTTTATTGATGATGGATTTCTCAATGTCTTCCAGGTTGTAGGTATCCAACTCGATTTCGCCCACTTTCCTGCCCGGTGCTGAAAGAAGAAAGTCATCGTCTTCCAGCTGGTTTCCCTCGCTCATGATGATAGCCCTTTCGATGGCATGCTGCAGTTCTCTGACATTCCCCGGCCAGGGGTACTGGTTCAGGGTTTTAATGGCGCCCGAACTGATGCCCTTGATGTTTTTCTTATATTTTTTCGAATAGATCTTCAGGAAGTGTTCAAACAGCAGGGGGATATCACCTGTACGTTCCCTTAACGGGGGAAGGTGGATCTCTACGGTATTGATCCGGTACAGCAGGTCCTGGCGGAATTTATTGTCGCTGACCATATCGTGAATACCGGTATTGGTGGCACAGATCAGGCGCACATCCATGGGAATGGGTTTGTTGCTCCCCACACGGGTCACCTCTCTGCGTTCAATGACCGTAAGAAGCTTGGTCTGCATGGGCAGGGAAAGGTTTCCGATCTCGTCCAGGAAAAGAGTACCCCCATGAGCGATTTCGAACCGGCCCTGTTTCATCTTGTTTGCATCGGTAAAGGCTCCCTTTTCATGCCCGAACAACTCGCTCTCGAAGAGGGTTTCGGCGATGGACCCGAGATCCACGCTGATAAAAACCTCATCCTTGCGGGATGAATTCCGGTGCAGGGCCCTGGCCACCAGCTCTTTGCCTGTACCGTTCTCTCCGAGTATAAGAACATTGGCGTCGGTGGCAGCGACCTTAATAACCATACTGAAAACTTTTTGCATTTCCACCGAATGCCCGATGAACTCATGGAAGGGCTGGTCATAAACAGCCGAGATCTCCTGCTGCCTCGATTTAAGTCCCTTGGCCTCCATACGCGACTTCCTCAGCTTGACCGAAGAGGATATGGTGGCCAGGAGTTTTTCGTTCTGCCAGGGCTTGAGGATGAAATCCGTAGCTCCCGCCTTGATCGATTTAACAGCTTTTTCGGAATCCCCGTAGGCTGTGATAAAGCAAACCACGGCATCCGGATCCAGCTCCAGGATCTTTGCCAGCCAGTCAAATCCTTCTTGTCCGCTGATAGCGTCCTTGGTGAAGTTCATATCCAGCAGGATCACATCGTAATTCTCCTCAGACAGTAATTTGGGGATCTGTGCAGGATCATTCACGGTCGTGATCAGTTCCATATGCTGTTTCAGCAGTAATTTAAGCGCAAACAATATATCTTCATTATCATCAACGGCGAGAATCTTCCCAACTTTTGTATTCATTTTCAGGTCCGGTTTATATTCATACTCAGGTCCGGGATACCGGACCGGGGGTAAAATTACATATTTTTTTGAATGTTCGGATTCGTACTATTATTGTAGCATAACTGGACAGTTAATTCCCTGTTTCCCCCTTTGGTATCATACATAAACACATCACTATCAGACATGTGAGATATTTGGCACAATAAATGGTCAATGCTATGCGAACATTTTAAGCTCTGGCAATGGATGGTATGGATCGCAAAATTGAGAAGAAGAACAAACTTTTCAGCAAAAGAAATATCTGGATATTTGCCGGGAGTCTTGTTGTTCTTCTTGTTTTTTATAATCTCGTATTCGGGGATAAAAGTTCCAAATTAAATGTAGAAACTGAAAAACTCTCTGTCGCCGGGATCAGGAAAGATATTTTTCAGGATTATATCGCAGTTATTGGCACCGTGGAACCCATCCGGACCATCTACCTTGATGCCATTGAAGGTGGAAGGGTTGATGAGATCCTGATTGAGGAAGGAAGCAAAGTGAAAAAGGGTGATGTGATCCTGCGACTCAGCAACATTAACCTGATACTTGATATATCCAATAACGAAGCGCAGGTAGCCAGGGCGGTCAATGAGCTTCGTACAGCACGTTTGCTCATGGTGCAGCAACAGATGAACAGCGAAAGCCAGATCATTGAAACGGAACGCCTGCTAAAACAACATGAAAGGGCTTATAAAAATAACAAGATACTATATAAAGATCAGCATATATCGAATGAAGAATTTGAGCAGTCCAAAGAACAGTACGATGCGAGCACCAGGAAATTTGCCCTCCTGAAAGAAATTCAGTACCAGGACTCGATCTTCAGGTCTGTCCAGGTAGAATCGCTGGAGACCTCGGTTAACAGCCTTACCAATAACCTCGTGATTATCATGCAAAGGCTTGACAATCTGAATATTAAGGCGCCCGTGGACGGAGAGCTTGCATCTCTGAATCCCGAAATCGGAGAGGTGATTACCTACGGCAAGCGGATCGGTACAGTGAACATTCTCGATTCCTATAAGCTGAGGGTGGAAATTGATGAGCATTACATTGCCCGGGTTAACAGGGGACTTACAGGAGATTGTGATTTCGCCGGGGTTCCATATCCCGGAAGGATCAAGAAGATCTACCCGGAAGTTCAGAACGGGCGCTTTTATGTCGATGTGGAGTTTACCGCTGATGTTCCCGGGGCCATCCGGATCGGGCAGACTTCAAGGATCAAGCTTGAACTGGGTGAATCAAAGCAGGCCATCCTGATACCCAGGGGCGGATTTTACCAGAGTACCGGCGGACAATGGGTCTTTGTCATCGATGAAAGCGGGGAGTTTGCCTATAAGAAAGACATAAGTATTGGCCGGCAGAACCCGAGGTATTACGAGGTGCTTTCCGGACTGGAACCAGGAGAAAAGGTCATCATTTCCTCCTATGACACCTTTGGGGATGTTGACAAGCTTATACTT
>JAUVKJ010000104.1 GCA_030592145.1 Bacteroides sp. | reverse complement strand
GCGCTCTAGCCAACTGAGCTATATCCCCATAATTTGTAAGAACCATCTCAGTGAATCCTGACCTTCCCGAACGAAAGTCGGGACAATCTAGCCAACTGAGCTATATCCCCATGAAGGTGTAGGTGTGCGTACATGCAAATTGCGGTGCAAATATAAAAAAAAATCGAGTTTATTGAGAATCGGCCTGAGGGTTTTCCATCAGGAAACCTCCTGTAAGGCGGGTCAGGGATGTGCGCGAGCCGATCAGGTTGTAAATGGCTTGCAGCCTGCGCAGGGCCGAGTTCAGGTAGATCAGCTGTATGTCCCTGTACTCGAACGAGCTGATTGCACCGGTACGAAATTTTTCATCAGCGATCGACATGTTCAGTTCGGCCGCTTCAAGACTTTCATCTGCCACTTCCAGCAGGGCGATCCGGATGCTGTAGAAATCATACAGGTTCAGCAGCTCATTCATCAGGGCATGTTCCATCTGGTCGATCTCCACGTGCGCAATCTCCTCACTGATCCTTGCCATCTGGATGGCTCTTTTTCTTGTTCCCCCGGAATAAATATCCCAGGACAGGCGAAGGTTACCGTAGGCAGACAGAGCATCAGTGCTGCCGATGAATTGCACGGAACCAATGTTCTCGTCAAGCCCGGTAGACAGATTCAGTGAAGGATAAAGGGCGCTTTTCTCCAGATCGATCTCCTTTTTCCGGAGCTGCAGATTGGTATACTGGTTCCTGAGGGTCTGGTTGTTGGCCATCATTTTTGCGCTGAGATCGGCAAGTACATACCCCCTGGTATCGGGCTCAAAAGGATCCGGGAAGTTCCACATGACTGCCGGGGCAACCCCAAGCAGAAAATTCAGGTTTCGGATTGAACTGCGGACCTGGACCTCCTGGGTCATAAAGAGTGCCTTGTCGTTCAGGTATACATTCTTGGCCTGCAGCACGTTGTAGGTGACCGTTCCGCCCAGGCTGTGCCGTACCGTTTCATAATCGTAGCGGTCTTTTGAGAGGTTCTTCACGGTTTCAAGCACTTTAAGGTTTTCTTGCTGGAGCAACACATTATAGTATGCCATGAGCACGTCCTCGATGGTGTTTTCCACCACTACACCCAGCCTTCCCCGGGATAGCTCTTCAAGGTCCTCAAGCTTTTCCTTGGTAAAATTCACCCGGAACCCGTCGAAAATGGTCCAGTTCAGGCCTATCCCTGCATACAGCCTGTTAGTAGATTTGTCATCGTTGAAATTATAGGCATTATTCGTATTTGCATCAAAACCGATGCCGGGATACCGGCCCGCGGTTCCCCAGTTATTGTTTATGCCCGCGATTTCCGCATCGGACCTGGAGATCCGGATCCCGTAATTATACTCCAGTGTTTTCTCGATAGCCGCTGACAGGGTAAGGTTTTCAGGCTGAGCCTCAATGGAAAGCGACAAAAGGAGAAGCGAAAATACAAGGTAAAATATCAGTTTTGTCCGGCTCATCTGTTTATTATTATTCACTTGGTATAATTGATCCAGCATCATCTTGTTTTTTCCCGTTGGCTTCAAGCATCATTTTCCTCCGGTGGTGAATGACCGCAACTTCAACATCCTCGCGTTCCGGCATTTCGCCGGTCCAGAACTTCCGGAAAAACACCCTTACATCATTGAGCAGCATGATCAGGATGGGAAAGAAGATCAGGATGAAAAACGTACCGATGGCTACTCCGTACGCAAGGCTGATGGCCATGGGAATAAGGAACTGTGCCTGTACGCTTTTTTCCAGGATGATCGGGAAGAGTCCCACCGTTGTCGTAATGGATGTCAGGATAATAGGGCGCAGCCTTATCTTACCTGCCTCTACAACGGCTTCCCTGACTTTTTTACCCTGGACCAGCAAACCATCGTACTTGGCCAGGAATACAATAGCATCATTGATGATTACCCCTGTAAGGGCCACCATTCCCCAGAGGCTCATCAGGGAAACCGCTTTCCCGTGGATCCCGTGTCCCCAGAATACCCCAAGCATCGAAAGCGGTATCATGGCAATGATGATAATTGTCTGGTTCACGCTGCGGAAGTGAAGGATAAGGATAAGGATGATGAAAATAAAAGCCACACCGAAATATCGATATACCTTGTAGATGGCCTCCCGGCTGAATCTTGACTGTCCATGGTACATGTAACGGATGCCTGCGAATTGCGAAAGAATATCCGGCATAATATTCTGTTCTATTTGTTCCAGTATCTCCGGCACAGAGGCATAGGGATCGACGGTCTCCGCTTCAACCCTGATCTCCCTGTTCCCGTTATAGCGGCGAATCGCCACGGGGCCACGCTCCATATGATAATCGGCCAGCTCGATCAGCGGGTATTCCCCGGAAGGGGTTTTAATTTTCATTTTCTCCATCTGTCCGATGGTCATGCGGTCTTCCCTGGGATAACGTACCCAGACCCTCAGTTCATCCCGTCCTTCCTGGAGCCGCTGTGCCTGCCCGCCGTAAAATCCCTGCCGTACCTGTCCCATAATGGTCCGTTCATCGAGTCCCAGAAAATATGCCTTGGGTTTCAGGTTGAGACGGATCTCCTGTTTTCCCAGGGCGATATTCTCATTTATGTCCTTCAGCTGGGGCAATTCCCCAAGGCGGTACATCAGGTAATCCTTTGCTTCCTCGAGTTCGGCCAGGTTTTTCGACATCAGTCCGATTGATACCGGCGACCCCCAGCGGTTTCTCCCGCCAACAGTATATTTCCGGGCTTCGGGAATGGGACCAACTTTCATGCGAACCTTATTGGCAATATCAAACCCGGCGAGGGGCAATCCCTCCAGATCACGGGGATATACCCTGATGTTCCCTGCATGGGCCCCGGATTCCTGGCGACTGAAAGCAGACCCCACACTGGTCTGGACCCTCTCGATAATATCCTCCTCTTTACCCAGTTCCTCTTTTAAATCCTCGTTCACAGCCCAGATGGCTTTTTCAATTTTCCGAAGCATATCAATGGTCTGGTTTTCACCGTCACCCGGAGTAAATGCCACGTTTATCTCAAAACTGTTAAAATCGACCCTCGGGAAGAATGTACTTTTAATATACCCCCCAAAATACAATCCAATGGTTATAAGAAATAGTGCAATCGGGACGGCGATCACTGCGTGCCTCCACCTGACAAGCCATACCAGCAAATGATGGTAGATCCGGTCACGCAACCAGATAATGAAACCATCAAAATATTTTTTAATTCCTTTCGTTTTCGCCTCCAGGCTTCGACGGCTGAGGACCTTTGGATTGGAGAGGTGTGCCGGAAGCACAAAAAAAGCTTCGAAGAGTGAAAAGAAGAGGCTGGCAATAACTACAACGGCCAGGTGCAGCATCATTTCCATAGTGGTACCTACCAGGAACAACAATGGAGAAAATGCAATTATGGTGGTAGTAACGGAAGTCAGCACCGCTGGATACACCTCCATGGTACCGTCGATGGAGGCTTGGGCGGGACTTTTCCCCTGCTCAAAATGCAGGTAAATATTTTCTGCGATCACGATTCCGTCATCGACCAGGATCCCGATCACCAGGATCATGCCCATCAGGGACATCATATTAACGGTAATGCCATAGAAGTAAGCAAAAATGAACATAGCCAGAAAGCTGAAAGGAATTCCCCATGATACCCAGAGGGAGACCCTGAGGCTGAGGAACATGGAAAGGCAAAGGATCACCAGGAAAAGTCCCATAAGCCCGTTCCTGGTAAGCAGTTTCAGGCGGCTGTCAAGAATATCGAGGAAAGCTCTGGAGATGGACAGGTGTACCCCGGCGTTTTTTGCATTGAAGTCTTCCATATAGGCTCTTGCAAAATCCGTGATGGCTTCCAGGTCCTCCTCCGGCAGTTTTTCAACCCTGATCGTTACGGCGGGCCGGCCGTTTACCCAGGTTTTACTCGAGGTATCGGCAAATTTTTTCTTGACCTCCGCCACATCGCGGATGCGGAGGTATCGCCCGTCCGGCTGACCCCGTATAATGATGTTTCCAATCTTGTTCGGGTCTGTGGAACGGGATCTGAGCCTTATCAGCAATTCCTCGTCATCAGACTTAATTTGCCCACCGGAAACATCCTGGTTGTTAGCCTGTATGGCCCGGACAATATTGTCAAAGGTAAGGTTGTACCGAAGCAGTTCTTCCTCCTTGATCTCAACAGAAATTTCCGGCTGTGGGTAACCTGAGAGGCTTATCTGACTCATTACACCCGAGTTAAAAAAATCTTCCTCTATCCTCTGGGCGTAACTTTTAAGGGCCATAAGATCCACATCGGCACCTTCAACTGGAGTAAGACTCATGTACAGCGCGGATGCCCGTGATCTTCGCTTCGCGACGATGGGCCTTTCTGCTGCGGAAGGCAGGGATGAGATCCCGTCCACCGCGTTTTTTACCTCCATCAGGACTTCATCAATATCATACTCACCGGTAGTTTCAAGGGAAACCGAAGACCTGTTTTCAACTGATGTGGAGGTGATTTCCTTTATACCGATCAGTCCCCTTACAGCTTCCTCGATGCGCGAAGTAACCCCTTCTTCCATCTCTATGGGCGAAGCGCCGGGATAATAAACAGATATGGTTATGAACCGGCTTTCCGTTTCCGGAAAGAAGGATTTTTTCATGGAGCTGTAGGCGTAAACGCCTGCAAGGATCACAAAAAGGATGGCCAGGTTGGCATAGATCGGATACTGAACAAACTTCTCAACTGCTTTTCTCATCGCCCGGGATCTCCTGTTTAATTACTCTTTCGGGTTTTTCCCGGACTTCTGGCCGCAGCATCTCCGCCTGCTCCGGAATCCTTTCTGCCCTGTCCTCCACCGGGTTTTTTTTGTTGTTGCTGAATTGCCTCGCCTTCTCCCAACTGCTCGACCAGTGTACCCTCCAGAACGTTGATAAGGGGCTGCATAACCATCAACTCGCCCTCCTCTAAACCATTGAATATCAGGGTTTTTTCATTTACCTTAATAATATTGGCTACCCTCTTCTCCAGCCTGTTATCCACGATCACAAATACTTCGTTTGTATTGAAAACAATGTTCCGCGGAACTTCCATGACTCCATCGATCGGGTGCCCGGGAAATTCAGCCCGGTAATACTCGCCTGCCAGAAGCATCGGGGAATTATGGTTTTTAAGCAGTACAAATAATCCCTGTGACTGGGTATTGGGATCAACAAACTGGTTCTTGCGAATTACTGTCCCGGTCCATGTGAGTCCACGTCGATCGGAATGTACACTGACCATATCTCCGATCCTGATCCATTCAGCATCAAAACGATCGACAGGCACTTCCAGTTCCAGTTCATCGGTTCGGATAGCCCTTGCCACCCTGCCGCCTGTATTGGCATACGAACCCACCTCCAGGTTCACCCCTGTAAAAGTACCGCTGAAAGGAGCTACCGTATTACGCCTGCTCAGTTGCAGCTCATCCTTACGGATAGTATAGTACTGGCTAAGGATATTCCGGCTGGTAAGGAATATTTTCAGTTTATCATCATCGATCTCCGGGAATAGAGGAAGCGGATGATCCAGACTGATGGAGGAAAAAAACTCAAGGTACCCTTCCTCGTACTGTGGAAAATCTATCCTTATATCAGGCAGCAAATTGGCCAGAGTATTCAGGAACTGGCTTTTGCTGGCTTTCAGCGCGAGCATAGCTTCGTCGGGGTAAATCACGAACAGTACATCCCCCTTAGAGAATTGAGCTCCTTTTTTCAGGGATACTTCGCCCTGCTGAATTCTGCCTGAGGCTTCTGCAACAATATCCACATCGGCAACTGAAGCAAGCCTGCCCGGTGCGGATACAGGTGATATGATCCTGCCATATTTCACTGGCCGGGCTTTAACGTATCTCATAGCTTCGATCAGGGGTCGTCTTCTCAGTTCCTCCTTCTGTGCGGCAAGGAACTTCATCAGGCCATAGGCAAGTGCCACAATAAAAATAAAGGCCGCAATAACTACGATCCTTTTATCAATTTTTCTCATGAACCGGGTATTATCAAGCAAAGATAATCACTTAACGCGAATTTAGATTGTTTGTGCAAACCTGCATCCAGACTGATCATTTAATAACATGGATTTAACAAACTACCCCTCCGCAAGCAACGGGGAACTAATCCCAAATAGATTAGACGCAGGGCGGGCCCGAAGGTTTAATCGGGGCAGATCGCCATTGACTCTCCTCGCAGCAAGCTGCGAGGAATCATCTATCCTGTTTGTTTATTATTTTGCGCTCGCTAACCCCGCAGCAAAGCTACGGTGAATGCGCGAGCGGGATTCAGTCTGCTCCCGGGTAAATCGCTTCATGTCAGATTATTACAGCGACCAGCCTTTCCGGTAATTATGCTTAATCAGTTCTTCAGCAAAGGCTTTGGCA
>JAUVKJ010000311.1 GCA_030592145.1 Bacteroides sp. | reverse complement strand
GGTTGCAGAAGGTTCCCCGGATGTTTTGATTTCTTCCCCCGGATGCTGTTCACAAGGTAAGCCTGCCGCCCGTACAGGTCTGTATAAATGTGGACGACAGCACTGCTTTCCTTGTATTTTATATGATGAAGTACGACCCCTTTTACCTTATGTATCATTGTTGAAATGCCCGATCCATTATAAAACTGGGTAAAATAATCAAATTTTGCAAACTTCCGGCATTGTCAGAACGGCGCTGCATTTTACGCCAGTAAGCGTAAAATAGAGGCGCCTAACCTAACAATGCCGGAAGTTAAATGATTTGCATTTTAAAATTTACATTTACCTGTAGGCATTGCTAAAAGAGGAGCCTCTCTTTTGTGTTATTTGCACAAAAGGCAGCGACGTTTTAGCAATGCTTGCAGCATGTAAATTTTTAGAGATTGCTAATTGATCACCAGCAGTTTGGTGATGTGGGTTTGGGAGCCGTCCTCGTTGGTGCAGAAGATCATGTAAACACCGGTTCGGACCCGTTCGCCGGAGAAGGTACGCCCATCCCAGATGGCCTGTCCCCCCAGGGCAGTGGTTTCGAAAACGATGTTCCCTGTAATGTCGGTAATCTTGACATTGACATTGCTTACCAGTCCGGTAATCACGATCTCTCCCTGGTGGTCATGCCTTACCGGGTTGGGATAGACGTATACCCCTCTGAAGTCCTGCCGGCCTTCGATGGCCGTGCTTTTATAGGATACCATACCCCTTTCCGTCCCGATATATACAATGCCATTCTCAGCGTTTATTGCGATGTCGGTGATGTTGTTGGAGAGCAGGGGACTATCATCTTCGGTAAAATGATGCACTTCTTCAAGGCCGTCTTCTGATACCAGGTATATACCCGATTTTGCCGTACCGATCCATTTCCGGTTTGCCCCGTCGACTGCAATGGCTGTGACTTTCTCGGTGCCAAGCAGGATGTCGGCAAAGCCGGTCCCGTCATTGCGCGGTACGACGATCTGCTGCCCGTAAAACGGGCCATCTTCGAATACCCGCGGGGAACTATAATACACCACGATTCCTTTGTCCGTACCCACCCAGATGTTTCCGTTCAGGTCCTCCGCCAGGGAAAAAACAGTATTGCTGATTATCTTTCCGTTAACATCGATCACATTAAACTTTTCATAGCGGTCATCCGATATATCATCGATCGTGCCATTGATATCAAAGGCAAACAATCCGTGTCCGAGCGGGCAAATCACCCATTTATGATCGTACTCCGTATTGATGATCCTGCCCAAAAAACCCACCTTTAACTTTCCGTCCAGGGCAAAACTCTTCCACTTTCCATCCGCCTTCTTCACCGAAATTGGTTCTGATACTCCCGAGTTGCTAATCCAGAGATTATTCCCATGGTCAAATATGCAGCCTCCAAGGCGGAAAAAATCACCTCCCTCAATGATGGTTTGCAGGGTACTGTTCGTGTGGTCGTAAACTTCCACCAATTCACCATCCCTGTATTCCAGCAATCCGTATCCCCAGGAAGCACCATATACATGATTCTTATCTGTCGGATCGATTGCCAGGTGGATCAGGTCACGGCAATCAACCATGCTTGTCCCACTCCAGAAGTTCCCCTGCAATACATTTAATTCCGCATGATTCCATGTATTGTTCCAACTGGCAGAAACACCTCCTGCTGCTGTATACAGTATATCATCCTGCATGACGATGGAAGCAACGTCACTGCTAACAGGTCCGTTGGGCGAGATGAACTCCTTTTGCCCCGATGATGGACTCCGGTACATTCCGTATATCATGTCAGCCACCCATAGCATATTATCTGCATCGAGAACAGCATGAACGGGTTTTATAGATGAAATGTTACGAATCTCCTGATGCTGTGGATTATACACCGTTACATATGATCTGGTCACTACGATCAGGTGATTCGATCCTTCTCTTACATGGTGAACCCGGTTGTTTTCTTTTGTCGGAAAATTTTTCCATATCCCATTCTCACGGTAATAAAGGCTGTCACTCCCTGCATTCTCGTTACGGAATCCTGCATAAAGCCTGTTTTCGTACCAGCAGATGGTAATGAATTTCTCTCCTGCATGGGGAACATCCGTGACCCTGGACCAGTTATTGAAATCGACCAGGTTGGTGTTATTAATGTCGGCCATATAAATGCCTTCTTCCGTGGCTGCATAGAGATTGGCACCGTCCGTGGCCATGTCGTAAACATTCCTGAAACCCCCGTTCTCACCTATCAGATAGGTGTCTTTTATTTCCTTTTTTTCAAGGTTTACAACCACGATCCCGAATCCGCATGACAGGTAGGCCAGGTCATCAACAATAAGGATATTATGGATGGTCTTATTCCCGGTTATCTGTTTGCGTTTAATATCGGGGATGTTGAAAATATCGTTCCCCTCGAGGATATCAATATTCGTGTTTGTATAGCCAATTACCAGACTTCCCCTGCCGGGGGAATAATTAATGGCATTGATTTCCAGGTCGGAAAGACCTTCAATCTTGGTAATGATATTTACTGTATTGTACTCCTTGTCATAATAATACAATCCGCTTTTTGTTGCGCAATAAATCTTATCTCCCGCCCCGGATACCTGCCTGCTTTCCTTGTATGTCAGATGTGTTTTCCATTCCCCTATGCCCGGCTGGGCGCCCAGGGTACCTGTCAGTACGGTAAGCAACAAAAGGATTCGAAACATTATTATGTTATTGGATATAAATACGAAGAAACATAAGACTTATTTTACTCACTGCTGTAATTCTTCAGAAATTGTACAAGTTTCGAAACGGCCCGTGCCCGGTGGCTTATTTTGTTTTTTTCAGCCAGGGGCATTTCTGCAAAGGTCTCCCGGCATCCTTCGGGCAGGAAAACCGGGTCGTAACCGAATCCTCCTTCTCCCCTTCTCTCACCAAGGATGCTTCCTTCCACAATACCTTCAAATGTATATTCCTTCCCTTTGATAACCAACGCAATTACAGTGCGA
>JAUVKJ010000183.1 GCA_030592145.1 Bacteroides sp. | reverse complement strand
TGAGCCCTGTACGGGATTCATCAGAAAAATTTTTGAGAATGCCTTTACCATTGGATTGGTAACATCATTGGCAAAACCCCAAAGGGCAAAACAGGAAGTTATCAGTACAAACGGAACAAGGTATTTTGCCTCAAGAAACTTAACTTTATTTTCTGTCATCATTGATTTGAAATTTTAGTAGCAGCAGGAATAATATCCGGATTATTATTCATTAAACTTATAGATCCGCTCGACCAATTGCCATTTCTCATCCGCACTTGCATCGGCAGTGGTTCGCTGGAATTTTGAAACATATGCTTCCCACTCCGACTGCCTTGGTTTGGCAGCCAGTTCTGCCATGGCCTTGTCATGGTCGAAATCAGGATGGGTGTCCATGATTATGAACAGCCGTGTTCCCGCAAGGTAAATTTCCATATCCAGGATCCCCACTTCGATCATACCCTGTGTGATTTCGGGCCATACTGCACCTCTGGCATGCACTTTCTTGTATTCTTCGATAAGTTGGGGGTCGTCTACCAGAGTCAGGGTTTTGCAAAAACGCTTGTATTCGTTGGATTTGGTTTTTGACAGGTATTCCATTGTAAATAAATTATGGAGGCAATATACAAACTTGCAAATGCGTAACGCTTTACTCTGAATCAGATTCAGGCGGAGAGTCCGTTTTGGCAGGAGCCTGATCATTTGTATCTGCTGCAGTTTCAGGAGCCGACTCCTGATCATTTGTTTCAGCTTCCTTCTTTGCGGGGGACTTTTCTGCAGGCTTTTCGGGAGCCTTTTCTGCAGGCTTTCCCTTCCCGATTTCGATCAGGTCGTATTTCAGGAGCAGGTTGTACCAGCTCAGAACTTTTTTGATGTCGGAGACATAGACCCTGTCTCTGTCGTATCCGGGCAGGACGGCAGAAAAATAGTCTTTCAGATCCTCCGCAACGGATTTATGTGAGATGGCTTCTTTCCCGTTCTCGTATTTATGTATTGCGGCAAGCACTTCTTCCAGTTTCACTTCCTCATCCTCGGTATAAATGGCAATGTCTTCCAGGGCACTGACCTTCATTGAGGCAAAGGCCTGCATGCGCTTCCCGGTATCGAGCGATTCCACGATGATTCCGTTACGGCCCTGGGAAACGAACCTGAACAGTCCCCCGTGGCCGGAAACAGACATCAGGTCTTTTAAATAACTTTCTTCAGGGTTCTCAACTTTCTTCTTTTCTTTTTTCTTTTCTGCCATTGGTCTGAATTTTATTCAAAATATTTTTGCGCACACCCTAATTCATTTCTCGTTCCTTTTTAATCCTGTCGTAAGCGTCCTTCACTTTACGGAATTTCTCCCCGGCTGCCTTCCTGATGTCCTCTCCCAGGTAGGCAACCTTATCAGGGTGATACTTGTTGGCCATTTTCCGGTAGGCTTTTTTTATTTCATCTTCGCTAACGGATTTATCAATTTCAAGGATCTTGTAAGCCGAATCTACATCCTCGTAGAACATGTTCCTGATCGATTCCATGTCCTGCACCGGGATGCCCAGGTATCCGGCAATCTTCTCGATGATCCTAACCTCCTCGGGATGAACCTTTCCGTCAGCCCGGGAAACAGCGAACAAAAAGTGGAGCAGCTGCAGCTTTGAAGCCTTATCAAGACGCTGTCTGATCTGCATGCTTACATCCCGCAGGGGGATCTGTTGTTTAAGCAGGTCTCGAAGATACAGCATGGCCTCGCGGGAAGCTGCCGGTCCAAAACTCTGTGTAAAATATTTCTTTACATAATCCAGTTCGGACTGCATCACACGACCGTCGGCTTTCATCACGGCTGCTACCAGCACCAGCAGGCTCATGGTGAAGTCCCCGTGGGTAGTCCCCGTTAAAACCCTCTGCCGGGGCGCACCGCTCCGGTTATCAAACATGGAACCCACCACGAAACCCAGCAACCCTCCGATGGGTCCGCCCAGGGCCCAGCCCAGTCCGCCTCCTACCCACTTACCGTATTTTCCCATGCATTGAAATTTAACAGGTTTTAAAGATAATTAATATTTGACAGACGCTCCCTGAGAAAGCGGTCTGCCTCCAGGACCTGGGATATGACAAACTCATTTTCGTCATTACGGATCAACAGATCTGCCAATTTTGCTGCCTCTTCCGGATCGATCTGGCTGGCCAGCCTTGCCTGTACATCCCCATGGTCCAGTCCGTCCCTCTTCATGATCCGCATTATCCGGGTTTCTTTACTGGCAACGACCAGTATATTGAAATCCATCTCTTTCCATGCTCCCGATTCGAAAAGCAGTGCCGCTTCTTCAATGATATAGATTCCTTCCTGCTCCCGGATCCACTGCTTGAAATCCTCCCTTACCTTCGGGTGTACCAGCTTATTTACAAACAAACGCGCCTCCGGATCGGAGAAGATCCTCTCGGCAAGATATTTGCGGTCCGGGACATTATCCCTGAAGGTCTTTTTTCCAAAATTCCTCACCAGTTCTTTCCGTATGTCCCGATCCCCGGCAATGATTCTCCTGGCCTCAATATCAGCTTCATAAACCGGAACACCAAGATTGCGGAATATGCTGCAAACAATTGACTTGCCGGAACCTATCCCTCCCGTAACACCGACCTTAAACATTATCTTTCCAGGATATATTCAACACTTTTGGGGGTATAGTTGAGCGACTGGATATAATCGGGCACCCTGACCAGGTTTACCTGTAGTTTGCTGCCCAGCATTGTCCCGGCATCGGCGTAATCGACAACGGCCCTGAAAAGGTGCTGGTTCAGTGTCTCATAGGCACTCAATCCCACCTGGCAGGTAATATTAACTTCTCCCGGAAAGGTCCGAAGAATAAGAGAATCCGGTAAATTCACCACTTCAATAGGAATTTTCAGGTTGGCTTCGGTAAATTTTTCCACGGGTACCTGCAACCATATTTCGACAGGATCAAGATCAACCTTGTTTATAGGCCGGATCTTTATTTCCAGGTCAAAACTCTCATTGATCCCGCTCATGACAAGCTCTTCTGTCTCAACCGCGTAAATGCTGTCAATGATCACTTTCGGTCCCGAGATAGTTACACTGTCCGGCTCCAGGATACAGGGTCCCACCTGCATGAACTGCTTTGCAAAACTAAGGTTCGGGCGGAGGTTCACGGGAACCACTTTTTTCACCCTTTCAGAAAATCTGAAAATCAGTGAATCCGGGCGTATGTCCAGGATTTTGATCTCGCTCGACAACTGCCTGGAAATTCCTTCTTTGGCAAAGCTTGACAGAATGTAGAACGCAGAAGGATCATCCCTGAAGTTGTTCGGAGAAAAGGAATTTACATCGAATATGATCGGGGTCAGTCTGGATTTCAACTGATAGCGAAGAAGGGTAAAACCACTTGCGTTCACATTCAGTTCCAGCCTGTCCGGAATATCATTTACCAGCACCTTGTCTTCAGGAAACCTGATGTAGCGAACAGGGTAGGAGATTGATGTAACATACTCCTTGTTCAGGGCAGTGAGGAACCAAAAAAGGATCGAAAGCAAAAGAAAGAAGAAAAAGATCAGGACCCTTCTGTTAAGAGTGATCTTTTTACGTTCCGACACCTTTGTGAACCTTTTCACCAGGTCACCAAGCCTGCTTTTCCCTGAAGTTTTTTCCTGCATATGTCAGCAGTCGAACGTGTTCAAACTGATAACCATGCGATGAATCCGCCTACTTCTGATTTGCCAGGTCGATATTGCTCTTCACAATGGCGCTCTTGTCAACCCTGATCCTGATATTGTCAGCAATCTCCACCGTCACCGTCTGATCCTTTACATCTGTCACCTTTCCATAGATCCCGCCGGTGGTCACGATCTTATCTCCCTTGTTCAGTCCTTCCCTGTATGTCTTAAGATCTTTCTGCTTTTTCATCTGGGGCCTGATCATAAAAAAATAAAAGACCACGATGATCAGCAGAAGAAACACGAAAGAAGGGACCGGACTCTGATCCTGTGATTGCGGCATCAGAAAAATTAACATAAAATTATTCATCACTAATGGTTTATTAAAAAATTAAGCTTCATATAAACGATTCAAAAAGTGCAAAGTAACAATAATTTTAGCTTATCAGCAACAGCTGATTCTCAGACTTCTCCAATTAATCCCCTTCCGCTTTTTACAATCTTCCCCTGTTCTTTCAATCCGGTAAGAATATTATCCAGTATGCCGTTGATGAACTTGCTGCTCTTTTGGGTACTGTATGCCTTCGCGATCTCAATGAATTCATTGATGGTCACCTTGGTGGGAATCGACTCGAATCCGATGGCTTCGGATATGGCCATCTGAAGGATCAAACTGTCCGTGAAAGCGATCCTTTCAATGTCCCAGTTATTAGCAGAGGCCTTGATCAGCTGGAGGTTCTCCTTCTCGTTCCGGATGGTCTTGCGAAGCAGTTTCTTCGTATAATCCAGATCATCATCGGCCTTGAACATCGGCAGGAGATCGCCTCCCTCCGGTTTATCCTCGCTGAACTTATTAAGGGTCCTGACGATCATTTTAATTATAAAATCCACATCGTTGATCCAATAAATGCTTTGCTCCTCGAGGTTCAGGTAAAGATCCTCATAATTC
>JAUVKJ010000031.1 GCA_030592145.1 Bacteroides sp. | reverse complement strand
ATCTATTCCATCGCCATCTATGTCACCGGCTGAGATATCGAAGTGGTAGTCACAATAGGCTATCTCATTATATGAATCGAGCAGTATAATGTTCAGGTCTGAATCTGTTTCGAAAAGCAAGAGCCTGATTGTCTCTCCCTTGCCACCATAACAAATTGCAAACTCATTCTGAGGATCCTGATCGAAATAACCCGTACAGATCCTCAACCGCTCATAATTCATTGTATTTAGTTCCTCCAGGAGATATTCCTTCTGGCCATTCATAATTAAATCTTCTCCCAGGAGCGGAATTGTTATTTTAATCCCTCCCGAAGTATTATCCCGCAAGGTTACGACATCATCAGTGCCATCACCATTAAAATCGCCTGTGGCTGTGGCAGTTTTTCTGATTTCCATAAATTTGAACTGTTGAGCATCCTCCTTTTTGGTAATATCATTCAGATTTTCCGGAACATCCAGCACTCCCTGTTTGGTGAAATTGTTTCCGGTAGTTGAATAGGCAATATATATCTCTGAAGAGCCGCCTACCTTATAGATATTTGTAATAGGATCTTCTGCAACCTGCCCGGTCAGATGACCAAAAGACATTAGCAAGGATACAGCAATGTGAATTTTAGGTGTAAAAGTTTTCATATTGTGGGGTATTACAATCACATTAAATACATGTAACCAGGTTACAGAAGAGTAACTCTCAGCCAAGCTCAGCTAATAAGTAATAAAATTACGTTATTTCCTATTCATTGTCAAGTGTTTCGATCCGGTTTTTTACCCATGTGAATATTTACATTTTGGGAAAACAACGGGAAAACTTTCAAAACAAAGACTAAAACAAGTAGTATAATTTTTTAAGCCTTTATCAATAATTAATGGAGAAATCTATAAATGAAAAATTATTCCATTTTTTGATAAATCTTCAATCGAATTTGAAATTCGATTCAAAATTTATAAGTAGTTGAATATCCTGTTCAAGGTGGTTCGATAATTGTTTCCTTGCCTCCACCAATGATCATTCTCGACCACTCTTTCAAGGAGTGGTTATATTTTTTACTCTTCAGATAGTATCTAAATATAGTCTTGTTTAAGTAAATCGTACAGCCTTATATTAAGGAATAATATTTGGTTTCCTCTGGGGACCGCTTTAAGTACACCAATCCTTTCGAGTTCTCGTAAATATTTCATGGCTGTTCTTCTTTCATACAAACCTTTCTCAACTATTGAAGCAACCCTGCAATAGGGTTGTTCAAAAAGGGTTTCCACCAAATCCTTTGAATAAACAGAGGGCAATTCAGTTTTTACTTTTTCAATAGTTTCTTCCAATAACTCTTTAATCTTCTTGATAAGGATTGTTGTTTGATTAGCTGTTTCTTCAATTCCATGAAGGATATAATTGATCCATTCCTCCCAATTGTCTTTATCCCTGATTTCAGAAAGTAATCGATAATAGTCCTTTTTCTTCTTGATGATATAGGAACTTAGATACAAAATTGGAATGTCAAGTAATCCTTTCATCACCAGGTAAAGAATATTGATAATCCTTCCTGCTCTTCCATTCCCATCATAATAGGGGTGTATGGATTCAAATTGATAATGAATCACAGCTATTTTAATAAGGGGATCTATGTCATCATTATCAATATTGATGTAGTCCTCAAGGTTCTTCAACAAATTACGTATTATATCTTCCCCTTCTGGCGGAGTATATATCACTTTGCCGGTTGCTGTATTTTTTAACTGTGTTCCGGGCTGTGTTCGAATACCAGCCTTATTCTCAATTATTTTTTGCTGTATACTGGTTATATCGTTGGTTGTTAATATTTCCCTTTTTCTAATCAAATTGAATCCAAACCATAATGCCTCCCTGTAATTCAAAACTTCTTTAATCAATGAATTGATATTTTTCTGTTTTGTTGCAAAAGCAATGTACAGTTCATCCTGGGTTGTAACGATGTTTTCAATTTCCGAACTATCTTTTGCCTCTCGCATTATTAGCGTGTTAATAAGCATGGCTTGATTTGGTATAATTTCACCTATTCCTTTCATTTCAGCTAAGGCAGCTCTGGCACCGGCCAGTTTTCTCATAATTAGCTTTGTTTCCAAATCAAATTTCGGAGGCAGTTTTGGCAAGATATTGTATGGGATTGCCGGATCATTCTTAGCCATAATCAAATATTGTTGTACATAATATGATTAATCATGTACAAACTTAACAAACTATGTGCATAAAGCAAGGATTTATGTACATTAAAATAATTCTATGTACATAGTGTGTACACTAAAAATAGACATATACATGGAAAGCCGGTTTATGTACATTAATTTGGAGCGTTCAAATATATCTTTATCCCTGAAAGCTTCTGATATTGTTATTAGATCCAGATCACTCTCATCATGCATATCTCCTGATAATGCAGAACCGAATAACGCAATTGAATCAACCTTAATACCACTATTAATAAGTGATTCTTTAAGATAATGAATGATCTCATTTATTGTTGTTTGATCCATTTACCAGAAGTCCTTTTAAAGCTTTTTCAAGACTAAGATGGCACATAAAAATACAATAAACTTAACGGCCGGATTTGAACATATCAACTGCCGTCCCATCCTGCTATTCTCGCCAGGATATACCACATTGCATAAGCTTTCCGGTTTGCTGTGATATGCTGGGAATTATGTGCGCCGTAGGTAACAGTTCCTCCGGGAGAGGATCTGTTCTCATAAAAGCCATTACCCACTGAATGACTATTCTGCCAGACTGAATAGAAATTACCTCCCGTTGAGGAATTCCCGTCATCACCGGCATCTTCCCAGTAATTACCATCCATATCATGTGTGTCAATACCGTAATAATCCAGGCAGTAAAACTTGTTTTCCATGCAATAATCAATAATTAAATCTGCCTGGTTCTTTGGTTTCTTATCTCCGACATTATTATCCTTATTAGCATGACCGGTCATGAAAATAAATGTTACAGCATTTGGTCTCTGACCTGCCCCTGTTCCAATCTTACTTCCACCTTCGCCGTACTCATTGATAAGTGTTTGCATGCCCGGAAGGTAATTAACAGCAACATAATGCCCTGCTATATTGCACCAGCTCCACATTACAACATTAATTTCCGAGTTATCCTGATCATCAAGATAATTCCTTGTTGCCTGTATGAAAGCAGTTTCATTCCTGCTTAGGTCAGCGGCATCAGTGCCGGGTTCAGCATATGAAGCTATGGCTTTATCCCTGAAATCAAGTTTTCCGCTTTGAGGATTATTATTTGATATGGCAAACAGTGTTTCATCGCCGGTTTTATAATCAGGTAGTCCAAACAAGCCGTATGATACATGTGTACCATGAGAGGTGTGCTGGTAAGCAATATGAAGATTATTGCGTGCTGCTTCGATATAATTAGTGGGGATCTCCCGTAATACACTTTCGAATGCAACTGAATCACAGGCAATAATAAATGCAGTGCCAGTATTCTTATCCGGGTCAGTGTTTTTCTTTTCGCATGATATAAGAATAATGCTTAAGGCGAGAAAACATACTATTTTATCCGACATACTTTTCATTTTCATGTTTTATTTGGTTTATAACATTTTAACGACAGATATGAGAATTTGTTACATACAGCTCTGGAGGGGATGGGTTAGTGCAGGTGTGTCGGGCATAGGAGGAAAGTAAGGTCGTCGCATGAAGTGGCGGTTTCCGTATTCCAGTATGGCGTGATTTTTGCAATATTTACAATAGTATTTGAGTTGTAAAACCGCGCATAAAATAAAAGGAGAGGCTGAAATCATTAAAAAAGTGAGAGGCGTGTTGAATTTCAAGAGATTATTCCTTAATTTTAGGCGATTTAACCAAACCGGACATGGAACTTAAGAAATCAAAAAAAGCCGACCTGGAGAGCAGAAGGGGAATCTTTCTACAGATTGGTCTTGTCGTTGTTCTTGGAATAATGCTCGCTGCATTCGAATGGAGCACCAAGCCGAACATGGAAAATACGCTGGGAAATCTGGCAGACATGGACCTTGAAGAAGAGATCATTCCCATCACCAGGCAGCAGGAGGTAAAACCCCCTCCCCCCCCTCCGCCACCCAAGGTAACCGAGGTGCTGATGATTGTTGAAGATGATGTTGATATCGAAGATGAACTGATCATCGAAGACGTCGAATCGGACCAGAATATGCAAATCGAGATCATCCAATTCGATGAAGAAGAAGAAGTTGCCGAGGAGGAAGTATTCTTCATCGTTGAAGATATGCCCAGTTTCCAGGGTAAGGGACAGGAAGGATTCCGCCAATGGATCGCCAAGAACCTCCGTTATCCTGAAATAGCCGCTGAAAATGGTATCAGTGGTAAGGTATATGTTCAGTTTGCTGTAAATTCCAAGGGACAGGTAGTGGACGGTGTCGTTGTACGGGGTGTGGATCCCGCCCTGGACAAGGAAGCTGTACGCGTTGTGATGGCATCTCCTAAATGGGCCCCCGGTAAGCAAAGGGGAAAATCAGTTAAGGTACAGTTCACCTTCCCAATCAATTTCGTATTACAGTAATCCCAAATAAGATACTGGAAACCCTGGCAGTCCCAGACCTGATGCCAGGGTTTTTTTTAACACACATAAGTTATGAAACGAACATGATCCCGATGAATTGGGAGCATCGTGAGTTACATCAGACCATTGAAAACAAAAATTAAAACTGATGAAACGAATTGTTTACTTTCTGATCACAGCCCTTATCCTCTCTTCCTGCGGATCCTCAAAGAAAATGCTGGAAAAGGGAAATTATGATGCGGCCATCCAAAGAGCAGTTAAAAAAATACGCAAAGACCCTGACAGTCCGAAGGACATCCAGGCACTCGATCGGGCATACAAGATCGCCAACGAACAGAACCTGGAGCGGGTGACATTTCTTGAAAGGGAAGATAACCCCAACAATTACGAGGAGATTTTTTCAATTTACACAAGGATGAAGAACAGGCAATCCCAGGTTCGGACCGTTCTGCCCATGAACCTGAATGGCCGTATAATTGATTATCCATACGTTGATTACGATGCAAAGATCATTTCTGCCAAGAGAAGGGCAGCGGAATATTTTTATCACAGCGGAAAAAGCCTGATGAAATCGGGTACAAAGGAAGCCTACCGCCAGGCATTTGTGGAGATGTCAAGAGCGCAGGAGTATTCCGGGGGCATGTATCCCGACCTGGAGCCCCTGATTGAGGAAGCAAGGTTCAAGGGGATCAGCCGTGTGGTAGTACTGGTGAACAACATGACACATATAAACCTGGATCCCAACTGGGAGCAGGATCTGCTGGAGATCGACACACGCGGATTCGAGAACGAATGGGTGGAATACCATTTCAAGCATTTGAACGACGATATCGCGTATGATTATACCATATTTGTTAACCTTGAATCTATCATATTTTCTCCTGACGATACCAAGGAGAATGATGAACTATACAAGAAAAAAATTGAAGACGGGTTCGATTATGTACTCGATGCCAATGGAAATGTCATGAGAGATACGGCCGGCAACGATATTAAGATCCCGCGCTACAAGACACTTCAGTGCACCCTTATTGAAACACACCAGTTCAAATCGGTCAGGATCAACGGGAATGTAGAGATCATCTCGGAAAATCCTAAAAAGCTGATCCGCAAGGAACCCATCGGGGCCGAACATATTTTCGAGCATCATTCAGCCCGTGCAGTGGGCGACCTGGATGCACTTGATTTGGAAGCAAAGAAGATGATCGAGCGCGAGGCAATCCCTTTCCCTACCGATTTCGAGATGCTCTTCAATTGTACCGAAACACTCAAGCCTGCCATCAGGGAGGGCATCAGCAAGAACCGTCAGTACATTTACTAGGCTTTGCCCTCTCTAAGGAGGGATATATATGCCCGATCCCATCATAACGGAATCCATGCCGGAAACAGCCATCCTCATTGGCATCATTGACCAGTACCAGGATGCGGCTGAGGTAGAGGAGTACCTGCAGGAGCTTGCATTTCTAACGGAAACCGCCGGAGCTGTGCCGGAACAGATGTTTATTCAGCGGCGTGATTACCCGGATCCGCGCACTTTCGTGGGAAGCGGAAAGCTGGCTGAGATCCGGGAGTATGTCCTTAAAAATGAGACCGACCTGGTTATTTTCGATGATGAACTGAGCCCATCACAGCTCAGGAACATCGAAAGGGAACTCAAATGCAGGATCCTGGACCGCACCAACCTGATCCTGGATATTTTTGCACGCAGGGCACAGACGGCCCACTCAAAGACACAGGTTGAACTGGCCCAGTACGAATATCTGCTTCCCCGGCTGACGCGCATGTGGACCCACCTGGAGAGACAACGCGGGGGAATAGGATTCCGGGGACCCGGGGAAACGGAGATCGAAACGGACCGGAGGATCATCCGTGACAAGATTGCAAAACTAAAGAAAGACCTGAAGCGGATCGACAAGCAGAAGGCCGTTCAGCGAAAAAACCGGGGAAAGATGGTCAGGGTGGCGCTTGTAGGCTATACCAATGTAGGGAAGTCAACCCTGATGAATGTCCTGAGCAAATCCGATATCTTCGCGGAGAACAAACTGTTTGCCACCCTCGATACTACGGTCCGTAAAGTGGTTATCGGGAACCTTCCCTTCCTTCTTTCCGATACCGTCGGGTTTATAAGAAAACTACCACATACCCTGGTAGAATCATTCAAGTCTACCCTCGATGAGCTCCGTGAATCAGATATACTCCTGCATGTCGTGGATATTTCACATCACAACTTCGAGGAACAGATCGGAATCGTAAACCAGACCCTGCTGGAAATAGAGGCGGGGAACAAACCCACTTACATCGTCTTCAACAAAACCGATGCCTTTAGCTATACGATGAAAGAGGATGACGATCTGAGTCCCCCGACCTTCGAAAACGTCAGCCTGGAAGACCTGAAAAAAACATGGATGGCGAAAAGCAACGGGCAATGCGTTTTCATTTCAGCGAAGAAACAGGACAATATCCGGGAAATGAGAGAGCTTCTTTACGAGAAGGTTAAGGAGATCCATTCACAACGCTATCCATACAACGATTATTTGTACTGAGACACTGGACGGTTCCCGTCATTCCTGGCCTGCTGTCATTCCTGGCCTTCTGTCATTCCGGGCTTGCCTGCCCCCGATATCAGATTGGGGCCAGGAACCCGGAATCTATGCCGGGCTTACCCCGGAATCTTAGTCCCTGACCAATCCCTTTTCCACCAGGTATTCGGCGATCTGAATGGCGTTAGTGGCCGCTCCCTTTCGAAGATTATCGGCAACGATCCACATGTTCAGGCATTTTTCCCGGGATTCGTCCCTGCGGATCCTGCCCACAAAGACCTCATCTTTGCCTTCTGCATAACGGGGCATGGGGTATACGTTGTTGAGCACATCATCCTCTACCACAATGCCCGGGGCATTGGAGAGCAGATTGTGAATATCAGCCAGCTCAAAATCCTTCCCGAATTCCAGGTTCACGGATTCAGAATGGCCGCCCACCACGGGAACCCTTACTGCCGTAGCAGTACACTGTATGGAATCGTCATCCAGGATCTTGCGTGTCTCGTTGACCATTTTCATCTCTTCCTTGGTATAACCGTTTTCAAGGAATACATCACAGTGCGGCAGGCAGTTCCGGTCTATAGGGTGGGGGTAGGCGCGTTCACCTTCCACACCGGCCCGTTCATCCTGCATTTGCCGAACGGCTTTAATACCCGTACCGGTTACCGACTGGTAGGTGGATACCACCACGCGTTTGATCGTATAGGCCTCATGCAGCGGGGCAAGCACCAGGACCATCTGGATCGTGGAGCAATTCGGGTTGGCAATGATTTTATCGTCTGTACCGATGACCCCGGCATTAATCTCGGGAACCACAAGCCGCTTGGTGGGATCCATTCTCCAGGCAGAGGAATTGTCGATCACCACCGTTCCGGCTTCGGCAAAGGCCGGAGCCCACTGTGTTGAAATTCCGCCTCCCGCGGAGAAGATGGCTATATCTGGTTTATTATCGATGGCCTCCTGCATTCCGATCACCTTGTGTTTTTTCCCCTTGAAAAAAACCTCTTTGCCTACCGATTTTTCTGAGGCAACAGCATAAAGGGTTGAAACAGGGAAGTTTCTTTCTTCCAGTACTTCCATCATTACGCCTCCGACAAGTCCGGTGGCACCGACAACAGCAACTTTCATGATTTTACAATTTAAAAGAATAATACATAAAAAAACATCAAATTAATAGTTCTACAAAAATTGAAATAATATTTTGAAATGAAAAGGCTGATTTTATTTTTTTTATTTTTTTCTGCACATATTCAGGCCCAGCTTTGTTTCGACTTTGAGTCAGAGACCCTGGAACAGTGGGTTCAAAGCCGGGACTCGGCATGGGGAATATCGGACAGGGATGCTCTCTGCGGAAGATTTTCATTATGGCACCGGCTTGACGATTCGGTAAGCTCGGACGACAGGATCTCTTTTCCTTTCGACAGCCTGGTGATTGACGGGGAAACAACTTCCTGGCAGTTTGCGCTCCGGCATGCCTATCCTCCATCCTCATCCAATAAATGGGCAGTCTTTCTCCTTTCAGACCGGGATGAACAGCAGATGATGCCTGGCGGGGAAGCCGGGGCCATTGTACTGGGAGTAAATTTCAGCGGCTCGGATGACATCCTGAAATTGTGGAAAACAGAGAAGGGCCATGCAGAGATCCTGGCCGAAACAGACCTGAACTGGCAGGAAGAGATCGGTACCGGTCCCGCGCTGATCCGTGTCGAACGGGAGCCTGGCGGGAAATGGCTGATATACCGCGGTACCGGATTGGCCGTTCCCGTTAATGTAAGGAAATCTGACGAAGAATGGCAGGTTTTTTCCGGCACTGCACCCTTCATGCCTGATACTGCACCGGTCATGCCCGGTCCTGAGAGGAAATCCGGCACCCCGCCGGTGTGGGAGCTAATTGGAGAGGGACAGGATACCGGCCGTATCAGCCCGGTACATTTCGGTATCTATTACCGCTTTTCATCCAGGCAGGACAGGAAGCTGTGGTTTGATGACCTCTGTATCAGCGGTATCTTTTTAAGGGATACCCTGCCACCTTCAATTATTGCGATAGAGGTGCCTGATGCATTCACCCTCCGGATATTCTTCTCGGAATCTATCGACATGCAGAATGCTTTGTCAGGCGACCGGTTTATCATCCTGCCCGGGGAAATCCTGCCCGATACCATCCTTTCTGTGTCGGAAAGTACTGTTGACCTGGTATTTGGCTATCCATTTCTTTCCGGGATCCCGCAAATCCTCCAGGCAAAACGGATCACGGACAAAAAGGGCAATACTTCAGGTACCCTGGAGAAAGATTTTATCTTTTTCAGGCCCCGTCGCGGGGATATAATATTTAACGAGATCATGTACGATCCGGTACCGGAAATTAATCTGCCCGGATATGAATACATCGAATTGTATAACCGGAGCGGACACCCGGTGAGGATGGCTGGATGGACCCTGCAGGCGGGTACTAAAACACTGGTACTGCCGGACTTCAAGCTTCCTCATGGCGGATACCTGCTTTTATGCTATAAAGGTATGAAGGAACAGTACCCGGAAGCGATCCATACCTTTGATATACTGACTTCCCGGACCATGCTGTCAAACGAGGGGGTAGTGTTGCTGGTGCGGGATCCGGATTCCGTCCTGATCGACTGGATGAAATATTCTTCGGCCTTGCATTCCGGTGAGTACTATGCGGAGGGGGGCTGGTCATTGGAGCGGATAGACACTGACCGTCCCTGCCACGGAGCCGATAACTGGACGACCAGCACAGGCAGTCTGGGAGGGACCCCCGGAATGGAAAATGCAGTCCGGGGGAACAATCCCGACAGGAGTCCCCCCTCGGTAGGATCTGTCTATCTGCCTGATTCTCAAAAGCTGGTGATAGAGTTCAGCGAAGCTATGGAAAGAGAATCCGTACTGCAGGAGAATGCCTGGCATATTGACGGTGGAATGAATGCACCCGACTCGGTGATTCTCCTGGAACCCTGTAACAGGGAACTCATCCTGCAATACGGAAGAGAATTCACCCCGGGCAGGGAATATTACCTGGAAGTACGCCGGGAGATTAATGATTGTGCAGGCAATCCCTTGTCGCCCGGACTGAAGATCCGTTTTGCACTTCCCGTGCAACCGCAAAGATCTGAGATCCTGATATCGGAGATCCTGTTCAACCCGTTGCCCTATTGCCCGGATTTTATAGAAGTGTTCAATCCCGTCCTGAAAACATTTGACCTGTCGGATCTGAGACTGGCCAACCGGGATGCGGAGAATGGGGAAATCGTTTCCGCCGGGAGAATCATAAACGGCCACCGCCTTTTTTTCCCGGGAGAATACCTGGTTTTTACATCTGATCCGGAAACACTCAGGGGATTTTACCTGGTGCATGATTCCCGTTCTCTCGTTAAAGTGCGGGATATGCCCCCAATGGGCGACAGGCAAGGCTCGGTGCTTGTCCTGGATAAATACCTGAACGTGCTGGACGAGCTTGCCTATCGCCGGGATATGCACCACCCAATGCTGGCTTCACCGGAAG
>JAUVKJ010000098.1 GCA_030592145.1 Bacteroides sp. | reverse complement strand
GTCACCCAGGGCCTTGCTGAAGGCTTCTCCGAGGGCCAGGGCAGTGTCTTCTATGGTATGATGCTCATCTACCTTCAGGTCACCGCTCACTTCAACCACCAGGTCGATGCCGCCGTGCCTGGCGATCTGCTCCAGCATATGATCAAAAAAACCGATCCCCGTGGAAACCTTGCAGAGGTTGGTTCCATCCAGGCTCAGGTCAATTTGTATACTTGTCTCAGAAGTTTTACGCTGCACGGAGGCCCTGCGCCGGTTTTTCAGCAGAAAGGCATAAATGTCAGACCATCCTTCGGCTATAAACCCGCAATACTCCTCCAGGCCTGCTTCTTTCAGCTCCTTTTCCCGTTCCGGTCCACCGATAAGGATTCCCATGGTTCCCAGGTTCCTGGCCAGTTCAATGTCAGTCATCCGGTCTCCTATCACCCAGGACTTTCCCAGGTCATAATCCCCTTCCATGTACCGGGTCAGCATTCCCGTTCCGGGTTTACGGGTGGGCAGATTATCCTCAGGCATGGAATTGTCAAGGTGGATCCGGTCAAATTCAACCCCTTCATTCTTAAAGGCGGTCAGGATCTTGTCCTGTACCTGCCGGAACACGGATTCCGGGTATTGATCCCGGCCCATTCCATCCTGGTTAGACACCATGACCAGCTCAAAATCAAGATTTTTGCGGATAAAATACATGGATCTGAACACCCCGGGCAGGTATTCCAGCTTTTCCAGAGAGTCTACCTGGAAATCCACCGGGGGTTCATACACCAGGGTCCCGTCACGATCAATAAAGAGTGCTTTTTGCATATCAGATCACTTTTTGATTAAAAGGTTTCCATTAATTCAATCAATCGATTATTCTCCGCTTCGGTGCCTATAGTAATACGGAGGCATCCCCTGCAATGGGTCATGCGGGAACGGTTCCTGACGATCACGCCACCTTGGGCCAGGTACTCATAAACCGCATCCGGATCGTCTACCCTGACCAGCAAAAAATTGGCATCCGAAGGAAAGATTTTTTTTATAATATCCTGTCCCTCCAGTTTCGCTGCCAGCCTCCTCCTTTCAGCCAGGATCATTTCCACCCATTCCTGCTTTTGCTTATCATTGCCAAGCAGGTCCATGGCCTTTTCCTGGGTCAGCAGGTTCACATTATAGGGATATTTCACACGGTTCAGCCAGGCTGTCACCCGGGGGTCTGCAAGGGCCATGCCCAGGCGTATCCCGGCGCTGCCCCAGGCCTTTGAAAGGGTCCTGAGGATAACCAGGTTGGTATATTGGTCCAGGATTGAGATCAATCCGTCACTGCCGGTAAAATCAATATAGGCTTCATCCAGGATCACCATACCCCGGAATCCTTCGAGCACCTTTACGATCTCATCGGTTTCAAGCAGGTTGGAAGTTGGATTATTGGGAGAACAAAGAAAAATCATCTTGGTAGAGGATATCACATTTCCAAGGATGCGCTCCGCGTTCAGGGTGAAATCGGGATTAAGTTCCACGAAGTCGACCACTGCATCGTTAATGTCGGCACAGACCTTATACATCCCGTAGGAAGGGTCCATAATGATGATCCTGTCGCTGCCGGGTATGCAGAACACCCGGATAAGCAGGTCGATGGCTTCATCGCTGCCGTTACCCAGGAAAATCCTCCCGGATGGTACCTGCAGCATTTCAGCAATTTTTTCTTTCAATTCCTTCTGCCGGGGATCCGGGTAACGGTTAAAGGGCTGGTTATAGGGACTCTCATTGGCATCCATAAGGATAGCCTCCCCGGAATATTCATCACGGGCAGAGGAATACGGAACAAGTTCCCTGATATTCTTTCTTACAAGATTCTCTATATCAATCATTTATACTATATTATCTGAAATTTTTCTTAAACGTAGTTCAACCGCCCTGCTATGTCCAATTAATTCTTCTTCCGCGGCCATGCACATGATTGCAGGTCCCAGGTTTTTCAAACCCTCCTCAGTGATCTCCTGGAAGCTGATTCTCTTCTGAAAGTCCGGAAGTCCCAGTCCACTGTATGCCCTTGCATAACCGCCGGTCGGCAGGGTATGATTGGTGCCCGAGGCATAATCCCCTGCGCTTTCCGGGCTAAAGGGTCCCATGAACACCGAACCTGCATGCCTTATACGGGTTCCTGCCTCACCATAATCCCTGCACATGATGATAAGGTGTTCGGGGGCATAGGAATTAACCAGCTCAATTATATCCTCCCTGTTTTCCATGACAATGATCCTGCTGTTTTCCAGGGCTTCTTCAGCCAGCTTCCGGCGGGGCAGATCAGCCAGTTGCTTTACAAGTTCCTGCTGAACCCTGTCGATGAGTCCATGATCCTGGCTAACCAGCAGAACCTGGCTACCGGCGCCATGTTCGGCCTGGGAGATCAGGTCGGCTGCGACAAAAGCCGGATCAGCGGTATCATCTGCTATGACAGCCACTTCCGATGGACCGGCAGGCATGTCAATGGCCACATTTTCAAGGCTGACAAGTTGCTTTGCCGCGGTAACATAGGGATTCCCCCGACCAAAGATCTTATCCACCCGGGGAATGGTTTCTGTGCCGTATGCCATGGCAGCGATGGCCTGCGCCCCTCCCACCCGGTAGATCTTTTCGATCCCGAGAATGCCGGCACAATAAAGAATGGATGGATGTATCTCTCCGTCTGCACCAGGGGGAGTACAGAGCACTATTTCACTGCATCCGGCCAGGCGTGCCGGGATACCCAGCATCAGCACGGTGGACAGAAGTGGTGCCGTCCCGCCAGGAATGTATAGTCCCACTTTCTCAACGGGCACTATCCGAATCCAGCATTTTACTCCCGGAGAAGTATGAATGATACTGTCATCGGTTTTCTGTGCAGAATGGAAGCGTTCTATGTTTTGCCTGGCCATTGCGATTGCCTTTTTCAATTCCTCTGAAACAGCCTTGCCGGCCCCGTCAATCTTTTCCTTTGAAAGCTGAAGGCCTTCGATCTTCACCCTGTCGAACTCAAGTGTAAGATCTCTGAGGGCCTGGTCCCCGCCCGATCTCACCTGCTCCAGCAGAGCCATTACCCGGGTCCTGAGTCCGGCGTTACCTGTCCCGGGCCGGGCCAGTATCTCCGGCCAGCGGTCTTTGGATGGATTCGTGTACACTTTCATATATTCAAATAATCGTTCAGGTTATCATTTTCTCTATCGGGATCACAAGGATGCCTTGTGCCCCCAGCTCACGGAGACGGTCTATAATCTCCCAAAACTCATTTTCATTCAGTACCGAATGTACCGAGCTCCAGCCCTCTTCTGCCAATGGCATAACAGTGGGACTCTTCATGCCCGGTATGACCTTTATAATTTCATCCAGGCGGTCGTTCGGGGCATTCAGCAGAATATACTTATGGTCATGTGATTTGCGAACGGCCCTTATCCTGAATAATAGTTTTTCAAGGATCTCCTGTTTGTCCGGGCTCAGCCCGGGGTTGGTCACCATGACTGCTTCCGACTCCATCACTACTTCAACTTCCTTCAGGCCATTGCTGATCAGGGTACTGCCCGTACTTACGATATCAAAAATGGCATCTGCCAGTCCAATCCCGGGAGCAATTTCCACCGAACCGCTGATCACGTGTATCTCTGCATCGACATGGGTTTCCGCGAGGAAGGTTTCCAGGATATTCGGGTAGGAAGTGGCGATCCGTTTCCCGTTAAGCTGGTCAAGACTACCGAAATCAACACTCCTGGGAAGTGCAATCGACATCCTGCATCGTGCAAAGCCAAGCCGTTCAACGATCTGCAGGTCATGTCCCTTTTCCCGGACCACATTTTCTCCCACAATTCCCACATCCGTGACCCTGTCAAATACATACTGAGGGATGTCGTCATCCCTGAGAAAAACCGCTTCCAGCGGGAAATTCCGGGAGGAAGAGAGCAGCTTACGGCTCCCGTTTGCAAGGATTATCCCCGATTCTTTCAGTAGGTCCAGGGATTTCTCGCTGAGCCTTCCCGATTTCTGTATACCAATGCTAATATTCTCCATAACCGAATAAAAAAAAGGTTTGCAGACGCTGCAAACCTTATATTATTAAAGATTTTTAGATTTTCTGCATACCAGACCCTGTCATCTGTGATGATGGTGGTGATGATATGCAGCTGAAAAATTCATTTTCTGATAGATCGATGCAATATTAGAAAGAAAAGTTTAATATTTCAAAAAATTCCGCTTAAAAAATTATAAACAGTAAGTTTGAAGCCGGGAATTCCAGGCTAAAGAATTTTTCCCGGAACCCTATCCGGAACCCGGGACAGAGAGTACCGCCGCTCACTTAAATGTCCTTAAGGAGTTTGTTTGATGGACTCTTACGTATGGTTTCAAGAAGGCCTTTCTGGACATTGGCAAAGGCGGTTAATTTTGGACTCTCTTCGGCCATCAGCCGTTCATCCCCACTCATTTCAAGTTGTTCGATTAGATATGCCACCGTGATCTTGTTTATGTCAAGGGCGGGGACATAGGCGTTTTCCTTCGGGCTTTCGGTGGTGGCTTCCACAAGCAGGTGCCCGTCCAGGAGATCGAACAGAATCTCCCTGGCCAGACGGATCGGGACGCCCAGTTCATGGCTGATTTGTGAAGAAGTACGGGGCTGGTCTCCCCTCTCAAAATTTTTAATAATGGTATACATAACGAGGAAGGTAAGCAGTCTCCTGTTGTAGGGTGTGATATTCAGGGATTCCGCTTCAAATTCATATTTCTCGATGTTCTGGTAGGCAAATGAGATCTCGGCCCCTACCAGGACGATCAGCCAGGACAACTGCATCCAGATCAGAAAAAGCGGCAGGGCGGCAAAACTTCCGTAGATGGCTCCCATCCTGCTGACTCCCACCTGGAAATAAACGTATAGAAATTGTGTGATCTGAAAAATGATCCCGGCAATGATCCCGGCATTGAATGCGTATTTAAACTGTACCTTGGTATTCGGCATTATGACATACAGCAAGGTGAACAGCAGAAAGATCAGAAAGTAGGGTACCAGTTTAACCAGGAACAGCAGCAGGGGTCCGAGGTATTCAAACAATACCGAATTATTGCTTGCTGCCATGTCACCCAGGAATACGGTGACCGTGCTGCTGAGAAAAAACAAAATGGGAGCGATCAGCATCATCGAAAGATAATCTGCAAATTTCCTGGCAAAGGGCCGTGCCTTCCGTATCTGCCAGATGACATTAAATGATTTTTCAATATTGCCCAGAACTTTCATGACAGACCAGAGGAGCAGTACGAGTCCCACACCCGCAATGGCCCCCCCGTTGATATTCTGCAGCATTGATGTGGAAAACTCAAGTATGTATTGCAGAACATCTGCCATTTCTTCACGTTCGGAAATTAATTTCTTCAGCTCCGATTCAAGCTTGGTATCAAATCCAAAGCCCTTTGCGATCCCGAATGCCAGGGCGGCAATAGGTACCACGGAGAGCATGGAATAATAGGTCAGTGCCGAGGCACGCAACTGTATCCTGTTCTCACGGAACCCTCTCGATGCCAGCAATATGATACGCAGCTGCCTGAGAAAAAATCCCAGGACCGGCGGATAGTCCCTGACATCGATCAGCCAGATGTCGGTAGTGATAAAATGAAGTACTTTTTTTATCATAATTATTCCTTTTTTATTACCTGGACACTTTGTCCAACTTCTTGTCCAGGTACTGTATTAACTCTTGTTTTTCTGCCAATCTTTGTGTGCGTTAAAATTAATTATTTATTCCATAATAAAATTCTCATTAAATTTGTATAAAACTATCGAAGCCATGCGCAAGCTGTTACTGCTTTTACTCATTGCATTACCAATGTGCCACGGGCATGCCCAGAAAACAAACCAGATGACGCGCCCTCCTGCCGTGGCAGGTTCTTTCTACGCTTCCGATCCGGACGTTTTGCGCCTGGATCTTGAATTTCTGTTCAGCCGGGCCCTGCCTTCAAGAACCAGGGGAACCCTCCTGGCTGTGATCGCTCCCCACGCAGGTTATTCCTATTCGGGCGAGGTTGCAGCCAGCAGTTATACCCAGGTGGATACAAAAAAAACATATAAAAACATCTTCATTATCGGGAATAGCCACCGTTATGCCTTTGAGGGAGCCGCCATTTACCGCTCGGGCAACTATGAGACTCCCCTGGGGGAAGTCCCCGTTAACCTCGAACTTGCAGACAAACTATACCAGCAGCATAAAGTATTTGTTGATCATGAGGCCGCTCACCTGCATGAGCACAGCCTTGAAGTTCAGCTCCCCTTTCTGCAATATTACCTGGAAAAGGATTTCCAGATCGTCCCGATTCTTCTCGGAACCCATTCAACAGCCATCTGCAGGAAACTTGCCACAGCGCTCAAACCTTACCTGACCGGAGAAAACCTGTTTGTCATCAGCGCCGATTTCTCTCATTATCCCGATTACAGGAATGCCAATATCGTTGATATGAATACTGCCAATGCCATTCTGACCAATGATCCCGGGAAATTTCTGGCAGCCCTGAAACAGAATGAGGAGAAAAATATTCCTAACTTAGCTACCTCAGCCTGTGCCTGGCCGTCGATCCTGACACTGATGTATATGACCAGGGATGATCCGGAGCACATGGAATATGAACTGATCCGGTATGAGAACTCCGGAGATTCAAGGATCGGTGACAAGTCAAGGGTGGT
>JAUVKJ010000123.1 GCA_030592145.1 Bacteroides sp. | reverse complement strand
TCTTCCCAGTCAGGAATCCGGTCTGTAAACCGGTATTCCCCGTCTGCCTCATCGAACCGGCTGCAATAATGCTTTAAACCGTTTGTCACCACAAGCCAGGGCACATTGTAGGCAAGGTTGTACAGGCCGATCTGGTCAAATACTTCACGGGTTACAGGTACGGTGGGAGATTTGCATTCAACAATGAGTACAGGTTCACCCTGGCGGTTACAGGCAAGGATATCCGTTCTTTTTTTCATGCGGTTAAACTGGAACTCCTGCTCTACCATCATCAGTGAGGCAGGAAAACCTTTGTCCTGCACCAGGTACTGAAGGAAATGCTGCCGTACCCATTCCTCGGGAGTCAGAAGAACATACTTTTTGCGAAATGTATCGAAAATATAGGTTCTTCCTTCCTCAGATTTTACAGAAAAGGAATAAGTTGGTAAATTTAAGGTTTCCATATGTACCCGGTTAGGTCCTGAACAAAAATAGTAAGAACTCAAATAAAGTAAGGCATGAAGACAAAAAAGAATATCGTCGAGAATTGGCTGACCCGGTACACCGGACAAGAACTGGAAGCATTTGGAGAATTCATACTGCTGACCAATTTTGATCATTATCTTGATCGTTTCTGCAGCATACAGGGCACTTCCATTATTGATACCAGTAAGCCCATGCCCTGCGCCACATCGGAGGAAATTACCATCATAATGTTCGGGATGGGAAGTGCCAACGCAGCTACCATCATGGACCTTCTGAGCGCCATACAACCCCGGGCCGTGCTGTTTCTCGGGAAATGCGGGGGACTCAAAAAAAAGAACAAACTGGGAGATCTGATCCTTCCCATCGCAGCCATCCGGAACGAGGGTACATCGAACGATTATCTGCCTGCCGAAGTACCTGCGCTGCCTGCATTCAGCCTGCAAAGAGCGGTATCATCGACCATTCGCGAACATGCAAAAGACTACTGGACAGGTACGGTGTTCACTACTAACCGGAGGGTCTGGGAGCATGACAGTGCTTTCAGAAAATATCTTAAAAATACACGGTCAATGGCCATTGACATGGAAACTGCAACGATCTTTATTGTGGGTTTTGCCAATGAGATCCCTACAGGGGCTCTCCTGCTGGTATCCGACCAACCCATGATCTCCTCCGGGATTAAAACCCAGGAAAGCGATAATAGCGTGACCGATAAGTTTGTTGACGAGCACCTTCTGATCGGCATTGATTCATTGAAAGAACTCAAGGAAGAGGGTCACTCAGTAAAACATCTCCGTTTCTAACACCCTGCCTATGACCTATAAAGAGATCCTGAAGGACCTTAAAAACAAAAAATACAAACCCATTTACTTCCTGATGGGAGAAGAGCCCTATTTCATAGACCTGGTAACAGATTACCTCGCAGAGAATGTGCTGACAGAGGAGGAAAAAACATTTAACCAGATCGTGCTCTATGGCAAGGATACGGATATCCCCGGTATTATCAATACCGCCAGGAGGTTCCCCATGATGTCAAGCCACTTTGTGGTAATTGTTAAAGAAGCCCAGGGGCTTGCGAAAATCGAAGACCTGATCCATTATGTTGAAAATCCCCTGGCCTCCACACTGCTTGTTATCAACTATAAGTACAAAAAACTGGACAAACGTAAAAAACTCTTCAAGGCAATTGAAAAACAGGGCGTTATACTTGATTCCAGACGACTGTACGACGATAAGATCCCTGCATGGATAAGCTCATACCTACTTGCCAGGCGTAAAAAAATCGAACCAAAGGCCGCCATGATCCTGACCGAATTCCTGGGAAACGATCTTGGCAAAGTCACCAATGAACTTGAAAAGCTGGTACTTATCCTCGGAGAAGGAGAAGAAACCATCAACGCGAAACATATCGAAGAGAATATCGGGATAAGCAAGGATTATAATAATTTTGAACTGAACAATGCGATGGCACAAAAAAATGTATTGAAAGCGAATCGTATTGTGAAGTATTTCGAAAGCAATCCCAGGGCCCATCCGATCACCCTGAGTATAACTTCCATCTATTTTTTCTTCAGCAAGTTACTGAACTATCATTTCCTGAGCGACAGATCCAGGCACAATGTTGCCTCTGTCCTGAAGATAGATCCATTTTTTGTGAAGGATTATGAACGGGCTGCTCAAAATTATAATCCTGCAAAAACAGTCCAGGTGATTTCCCTTTTGAGAGAGTTCGACCTGAAATCCAAAGGATTCGGAAATGTAAGCGCATCCGATGGAGAATTGCTTAAAGAACTGGTTTATAAAATAATACATTGATATGACCCTGTTTATCATTATTGTCACCCTGATCATTACGGTCATTGCATTCTACAGTGAGGAGATCATGTCCAGGCTGATGCTGAATCCATACCAGGTTTATCATAAAAAAGAATGGTACCGGCTTATCACGCACGGTTTCCTGCATGCGGACTGGACCCACCTGATCATTAACATGATCGTACTGTACTCATTCGGCAGCAACGTAGAAAGATGGTTTGATCAACTCAGTATGTCAGGTTACATCAGCAGTGCCAACCTAACCTTCAGCTTTCTTTATTTCGGTGGGATCATCATGGCTTCCCTGATCACCCTGATCAGGCACAGGAACAACCGCTGGTACAATTCCGTGGGCGCATCAGGGGCCGTATCAGCGATCATTTTTACCAGTATTTTCTTTTCCCCGCTTGACCGCGTGTATTTCTTCGCCATACTTCCGATCCCGGGCATTGTATTTGCCATACTCTATCTTGTCTACAGCAGCTATATGAGCCGGAAAAGCCGGGACAATATAAATCATGATGCCCATTTTCTGGGAGCCGTCTATGGCTTTGTTTTTCCTATCCTGATCGACCGGGACCTGCTGTCACACTTCATCAGGGAATTATCGATCTTTTGAGCAGTGCAGACCTTTGGCACGGCTGAATGAGGATTAGTTCAATCCCGGATTCTCGGGGAAATTTACCCAGGTTTTGTACTTGTCGCCCGACTTTTCAAGTATTTCCTTCCAGAGATTGTCATCCGGACCCTGCATGATATGTTCGGCCTTCATCTCTGAAACCAGCCAGGCGTTTTCAGATAATTCGTTATCAAGCTGTTTGGGTGACCAGCCGGCATATCCGAGGAAAAACCGGATCTCGGATCCCTTTATCTGCCCGGTGATGATCATTTCCTTTATTACTTCAAAATCTCCGCCCCAGTATAAATTATTAAAAACCTGCACGGAGTTGGGGACAGCCTCCCCCAGGGTATGGATATAATGGATGGTATTTGTATTGACCGGCCCGCCTATGGATACTTCGGTATCAATTTCCGGGAAATCTGTGAGGACATCGCTCACTGACAGATCCACGGGTTTGTTCAGCACAAAGCCCACCGAGCCTTCTTCCGAATGTTCTGTTAAGAGAACTACAGAACGCCGGAAATAGGTATCGTTGAGAAAAGGTTCCGAGATGAGGACCCTCCCCTGCCTGGCTACCTTATTGTTTTCTATGCTGAAAAAATCAATATCCAGTTCCATGGTCTTATGAGCACTGAAGTGCAATATATCCAAATTCAACACAAAAATAATACCCTTCTCTAATGTTTTTTATAATTTGTACGAATTTTATATTGAACTTCAATCTACAATCCATTAAATACAATTCCCATTTGACTATATTGCGATTGTTTTTCACCAATACTGGATGGAGGAAGTAAAGAAGAGACCCACCCTGCTGCAGGCGTTTATCCCGATCGTCTGCCTCATTATTCTACTGACATTAAATGTCCTGTATTTTGGTGATGACACCCTGTCAGGGGCCAACCAGATTGCCCTTCTGCTCTCTGCCGCTGTGGCAGGGGTGATTGCGATCCGCCTGAAATTAAAATGGACCTTTATCAGGGCCCATGTCGTTAAAAGCATCGGATCAGCCATGCCGGCCATCCTGATCCTTCTCCTGATCGGATCCCTGGCAGGTACCTGGATGCTCAGCGGGGTGGTACCGGTACTGATCTATTATGGCCTGAAGATCATTCATCCCAGTATTTTCCTCTTTGCAGCGGTCGTGACCAGCAGCATTGTATCCCTTGCCACAGGGTCTGCGTGGTCAACCATTGCCACGATCGGCATAGCCCTTCTTGGCATTGGACAGGCCCTGGGACTGCCAACCGGGATGGTAGCAGGAGCAATTATTTCCGGAGCCTATTTCGGCGACAAGATGTCTCCCCTTTCAGATACGACCAACCTTGCTCCGGCCATGGCAGGTACCGACCTTTTTACGCACATCCGCTATATGATGATCACTACCGTACCGACCATGAGCATCACCCTGATCATCTTTCTCGTCATTGGATTTACAAATAATTTTGGCAATAACGACACCGATGTACAGGCGGTACTTGACCAGATCGGGCAAACCTTCAATATTTCACCCCTCCTGCTGATCGTGCCGGTACTCCTTATCATTGTCATTATCAAAAAAATGCCGCCTCTTCCGGCCATCCTGTTTGGAACACTCCTTGGTGCTGCCTTTGCAATTATTTTCCAGCCTGAGCTGATCAAGTTGATAGGAGGGCCTCACGGGTACCTTAAGCGGACTTACATTGCTGTTATGCAATCCATGTTCGGAAGTATTTCCGTCGAAACCGGGAACCAGTTGGTAAATGATCTTCTGACCACCCGGGGCATGGCAGGGATGCTTGACACCATCTGGCTGATCCTTGCCGCCATGGTATTTGGCGGGGTGATGGATTCTGCGGGACTCCTGAAACGGATCTCGGAAGCCATCATTCAAAGGGCTGAATCTACGGGCTCGCTTATTGCTTCAACCGTGGTCACCAGTATTTTCTTTAACATCACCGCCTCCGACCAGTATATTGCCATAGTGGTGCCGGGAAGGATGTTTGCCAAGACGTACAGGGAAAGGGGACTTAAACCTGAGGTCCTGAGCCGGACCCTGGAAGACGGAGGCACAGTCACCTCCGTACTTGTCCCCTGGAATACATGCGGAGCCACCCAGTCGCGGGTGCTCGGGGTATCTACCCTTACCTACCTCCCCTTTTGCTTCTTTAATATCATCAGTCCCTTTATGACCATCCTGGTCGCCGTGCTGAATTACAAAATAAGGCGCCTGGACAGGAACGGGGAGAATTTAACGATCAGGGAGAAAGAGAAGCAGGATTAATAATCACAGCCACAGACATCGGAGAACTATGCCCAGAGCGAATGAATCTCCCCGCCCCAAGCAGCGAGGAACCCCAAAGTGATTAGATCTCAGTGTATCAAGGGATATTTGCCGGGGTTGGATTCGTGCATCAGGTCATAAAGCACCTCGAAAACATCTTCTGTGTTCGGATTGGAAAAATAATCCCCGTCGGTTCCATAGGCGGGGCGGTGATCCCTTCCTGTGATGGTCCGCGGTGCTGAATCAAGATACTCATATCCCCCCTGTTCTTCCAGAACCTTCTGCATCATGTATGCAGTGGCCCCGCCCGGAACATCCTCATCGAAAAAGACCACCCTGCCGGTTTTCCTGACCGATTCCAGGATTGTATTTGGCAGATCAAAGGGGATCATGCTCTGTACATCTATCACTTCCACATCTATGTTAAAATCCTCAAGCTGTTCCGAGGCTTCCCGGGCAATCCTGACACATGAACCATAGGTGACCAAGGTGATATCACCCCCGACACGAATGATCTCCGGTATGCCAAGGGGTATCCTGAATTCCCCGGGATTGGAGGGCAGCTTCTCCTTAAGCCGGTACCCGTTCAGGGGTTCGATCACCAGGGCCGGATCACCGCCTTCCATCAGCGTATTATACATGCCCGCCGCTCTGGTCATATCACGGGGAACGCAAACGTAAACGCCCCGGATGGAATTGATGACCATGCTCAGGGGGGAGCCCGAATGCCAG
>JAUVKJ010000105.1 GCA_030592145.1 Bacteroides sp. | reverse complement strand
ATCACCCCCGGTGTATTCCTCAGGTCATCGTATTTTTCTTCCGGCACGTAGCCGCTGAGCAGGGGATCATCGGTATATCTGACAGGCACGGCATATGGACGGTTCACCGGTTTTGCGATCAGGGAACTGTTCCTGAAAACCGGGATGGTATTGCGATGAAGGCCATAACCTATAGGATGTGAAATGTCGACCTCCGCCTCGAAGATACTCCCGGTAATCTTCTGTGCGCCCTGCTCAAGGGGAAGGTCGCTGTACGGTTTGAAACCGCTGCTGTCTGGTTTCAGGTCTTTGAATTCAACATCGGCCAGCTTGTTTTTAGCCAGCCACCGGTTGGCCGAGTTCAGGGCGATGATGGTGCCTCCCCGTTTCAGCCAGCGTTCGATCTCATCTATGCCTGTTGACCGGATTCTCTTATAGGAACCTGAAGGCATGATCAGGTGGGTATAGGCGGAAAGGTCCATTCCGTTCAGCCTGTCCACATCCGTCAGAACAACAGGGATGTGCATGCGTACATCAAGCAGGTGCCAGATCTCACCGGCATTCAGGTTTTGTACTCCTTCACCTGTTAGCAGCAGGATATTTGGCTTTTTAAGGGGGACAAACAGGCCGCTGCCCATGTCTATGCCCTCAACGGTATAGGAAGTGCTGAGGGGATAGATAGATATTCCTGCCTCCAGAGCAGACTTCTTGAGTAGGTCGTGAATTTTCGTGGGACTCATTTCCTGTTTTTCAACCGGGATGAAAATACTTCCATAGCTGAAAGACTGGTTGATCTGCCGGTTCTTGTGACCAATGGTTTGTGTGGCAACCTGGGTCATTAACCCGGCTTTCTGGATACTGTACAGGGCCCGGGGTGCATAGTATTCATTCCAGTGAAAGAGGTATCCAACCCTGCTGGCATCACCGGCAAGTCCGCCGTTGCTGACAGGTACTTCTGATATCTTGTCACCCTTAAGCCCGATTGCCAGTTTAGCACTGTTTACGGCCGCGAAAGGTATGTTTAAGGCATGGGGGAAGGTCCATGCTGAAATATCATAGAACAGGCTGTCAGTAAATGAGCATACTGGCTGGAAAAGGCTCTGTACCAGTCTGAATTGTGGCTGGTCAAGGGGAACCAGGTAGGAATTCGAAGGGGTATAGGTAATACCATCAATGGATTGAGACACTTTCAATTGATATATATCTATCCTGTGCTGAAGCAATACATCAACCAATTGTGCACGGGTGGCCAGGTCGGAGTTTTCACCGAATACATATGCTTTTTCGCTTGAATTAAAATAAAGGCCTTTGGTTTCCTTGTAAAACCACCTCTGGTGTTCCAACAATTCCACACGCATCTCATAGGATGCTTTCAGGCTGGACAGGGATACTTTCACCTGGTTGCGAATGGCGTATGGAAAACTGAGCTTTCCACGGGGGGTATCCCTCTCAAATCCGCGGGTCCCGGCCTGCTCGAACAAGATGCCAATGCTTCCGTTCACATCGGGGTAGGAGGAGCCTTTCCCGTAATAAAAATCATCAAAGATCTCTTCGGTGAAAAACAGGGTTCCAATCCCGTCAAGTGCTTCCGCATGGTATTGCCCGATTTTCCTTGTCAGGTCCGTCGTGCTCTGAGGTGTATTGGGATTAGTCCTTGAAGGGATCCCCGGCTGGAAGTAAAAGGTGAGGGAGGATCCCATTTCATGATGGTCGGTCTGCACGTTGGGTTTCCAGTTGTGGAAAACCTCTACGCGTCCCCTGGATTCCGGATGCTGCAGTAGTATCCAGTCCCGGTTCAGATCGAACCAGTAATGGTTGGTTCGCCCCCCCGGCCAGGTTTCCCGGAATCCCCGGCTGTTGTCATCCTTCATGGGGACAACTGATTTATGCATATTGATCCAGCTGGCGTGGCGGTTGAAACCGTCCGGATTCAGGCAGGGGTCAAGTAAAATGACCATATTGTCAAGATAATCCTTTACTTCCTGCGACTCAGAGGCAGCCAGGTAATAAGCCACCAGAACGGAGGCGTTGGAAGCACTGGATTCGTTTCCGTGTACACCGTATCCCAGTCTGACAACTACTGGCATATCATCAATAGCAATACCGGCCGACTGATCAGGATCGCTGAGTTTCAGATGCTCCTGTCGTATCTGTTCAAGGTTTGCATGGTTTTCCTGCGAAGTAATAATAAGATGGAAAAGGGGACGGTTTTCATGGGAGCGTGCATATTCTTTCATAACGACCCGGTCTGAAGTTTCAGCAAGTTCTGTCAGGTAATACACAAGCTTGTCGTGGCTCAGGTGCCATTCCCCGATCTGGTGTCCGACCACGGATTCGGGCCTTGGGATGCCTGGCAGATAATCCGATTCCTCCAGGTAATAATCAAGCTTAACCTGGGAAAATCCGGACGTTGCGGCAATTGACAGGAGAATTCCAATAACTAAGTTTCTCATTCGATTCATTATTTACATTACAGGCGTATCCGTATACCCGGTCCGATAAGGAAAAACCATTTTTGGCTTTTGAGCTGGTATCCACCTCCGAAATACAGGGGGAAAGTCAGCTTGACATCCTTGGTTGTGGGATACAGGCTGCCCAGGACCACCAGGCCTATGTCGCGGTTAGCCGCATCATCACTGAAGTTGAAGGTGTTCAGAGCCAGGAAGCCGGCACCGATCTTATAGGGACGCTGGATGTTGATCTTCTCGGGATGGTAGAAGGTGAACTGGGCGATCATGGCGATGCTTATCCCGGTCAGTTGCCCTATCCGCTGATCGTCTGAATCCGTGTTTGGTTTTGACACGGTTATGAGTCCCGCGGGAAAAGAAACCTCGACATCAAAGGAATGGGATTTGCGCAATATCATGTCAAACTCCTGGGTGAATCCTCCCCCGTTGTATTTATCCTTCTGGTGCGAAACCCGCAACTTGATCTGTGACCAGATCTCAAGGTTGGATGTTTTTTTCCGGAAATATTTATTCAGGTCAAACTGGTTGATTCCGCAGTCACTATGGTTGTAATTATCTGATCGGGGGGACTTGAGCCCGGGGCAGATCACGAAATTGTCGATGGTTTTTACCTCGATCAGTTCATTCCTTCTGCCGGTTATGGTGATATCCAGCCTCAGGTACTGTTTCCCGTATAATTTCTCAGGTGTGTCGATCCGGTCCGGATCGCTCCCGAAAATGAGGTTCTGGATGGTTCCGTCAATCAGCAGGGTGGGGGGGAGACCGGAGATCTTATTCCTTTCCCCCTGGTAATCCACCCATATAAAATCGAAGGGCCTTGGTTCCTGGTACTCCCTGACATTCAGGGATATTCCGGTGGGTTGGGCATGATTGAATAATTCCAGCCTACGCTTCGATACATCCATCGGCACCCTGAATTTATAGAGAGCCATTTGCTCACCCCGGATGAGCGAGTCGGAAGAAGAGACATTCTCCAGCTCCTCAAATGTGAAATTGGCCTTATGCAGGCCTATCCCTTCAATTTTCATGTCAATAGTTTCACCGGGATATACCGACAGGCTTTGTGACCAGTTCCCGTCTCGCATTATTGAGATCTTTTTAACGCTCGTCCTGGGTGTGATCTCGAAGTTGGTAATAAACCTGGCTACATCACCATCCTTAATGTAGAGGTAACCGTCAGATTTGCGGTGATAATTATAGACCCTGAGCACACAGAGTACCTCGTTATTGGTCAGTGAGTTTTTGGTAAATATTTCAGCTATCAGGCTGCCTCCGGGTTCCTCCTGTTTTTCAATCCTGTAGGTTTTCTGCATCTTCAGTAACCTGCTGTTGTCTATCTGGATCTCAATGCCCTGGCTCTGGGTTGAGTCATCAAGGGTCACTTCGTTCCGGTCAACATTCAGGAACTGCAGCCGGCTTTCCCTTACGAGAAACGTATGCTCAATGACGGGCAGATCAAACACCGGCTCCCCGTTTTCACCGAGTATGGGCTTTTTTAATTTCACAGGTACTGATACCACCTGTTTTCCAAGCGATTTGGCAACGATATGAATACGGATCTGGTTAAAGGTCTTGCTGATCCTGTAATTGAGATTTCCCCCTTCTACCCAGTCCCTTTCGAAACGGATGTTCTCCATGTTGTTGGTAAGCAGTTCAAAGACCTTTTCTTCCCCTATGTAAAGTTCATCACTGACAGGATACAGCTTCAGGTAGGTCGGAGTATAGGGCAGCAGGTTCAGCTCCAGGAGCCCGGAGTCCCGTAACAGGCTGTCCCGGGGGGCGAATGTAAATTTCAGGTAATTGGTATTGACCAGGTCTTCGAAGCGGACCTTGAAACGTATGGTTTCCCCATTGATCTTCAGGAGCGAGTCGATCAGTTCAAAATCTCCGGACGGAAGCAGTTCTAAACCTGCAAGCGAACGGCCCGGAGCTGCATGCAGGCTTATCTCGCAGACCGGGTCCGGATCGGTGAACTGAAATGCCAGGTGAGATTTGTCCAGGTAAATGACCTGATCGCTGGCAAGGGAAAATTCACTGGTGTCTAAGCGGAGGACAACATCGCTGAATATCCGGGAAATGTCCTGTGCATTTCCCGGCCATGATAATAACAATATCGGCAACAGAAAAACTTGCCGGTATTTTACACGTTGATGATTCATGTTCGTTTCATCGCTGGTTCTTTGAAACCGTAAAAATAACCGTTGAAAATGAATTATCCCCAAGAGAACATAAAAAAAACCGTATATTAAATCCAAAGCCGGTGAGAGGAACCGTTTCCAGCTGTTCTTTAACATTGATATTTATCAGCGCTGATCTGAACCTATTTTTCTAATTTTGTCCTGAACTTAATCAATGCCCATGCTTGCCAGAGAACTCATCCAGCCCCGCAGTATTGCAGTTGTCGGGGGTTCGAATAATCCACACAAACCCGGTGGAAAGATCCTTCAGAACCTCCTTAAAGGGAATTATGCCGGAGATCTGTTCGTGGTCAATCCAAAGGAAGAAAGCGTTCAGGGTGTCAAAAGCTATCCGGATGCCGCATCCCTTCCGCAGACTGACCTTGCTATTCTTGCCATTGCAGCCCGGTTCTGCCCGGAAACCGTTGAGATCATGGTGCGGGAAAAGGGCACCAGGGGGGTTATTATCCTGTCCGCAGGATTCGGCGAGGAGAGTGAAGAAGGCAGTGCAATGGAAAAACACATTGCAGCCCTGCTGGAATCGGTTGGAGGCTCCCTGATCGGTCCCAATTGCATAGGCGTGATCAACCAGAACTACCGGGGGGTATTTACGAGTCCCATTCCAAAACTCGATCCTTATGGATGTGACTTCATCTCCGGCTCGGGGGCAACGGCCGTTTTTATCATGGAGGCCGGCATTCCCAATGGACTGACATTCTCTTCGGTATTCTCCGTGGGGAACAGTGCACAGATTGGTGTGGAAGATGTGCTTAAGCATCTCGATGAAACCTTTGATCCCGAAACCAGTTCAAGAGTTAAGCTGCTCTACATAGAAAACATCGATAATCCCGGACTTCTCCTGAAGCATGCCTCTTCCCTGGTCCGGAAAGGTTGCAGGATCGCTGCCATTAAATCAGGGACTACAGAAGCGGGGAGCAGGGCGGCTTCTTCCCACACAGGGGCACTTGCGAGTCCTGACGTGGCGGTGGACGCCCTGTTCAGGAAAGCAGGTATTGTCAGGTGCAGCAGCCGGGAGGAACTCGTTGCCGTGGCATCGGTTTTCCAGCACAGGGAACTGTCGGGGAAGAGGATGGCGATCATTACCCATGCCGGGGGACCGGCAGTGATGCTGTGCGATTCGCTTTCTGAAGGGGGACTGGAAGTTCCACGAATAGAGCATCCGAAAGCACGGGACTTACTGGAGCAACTGAATCCCGGATCATCAGTGGCTAATCCTATTGATATCCTGGCTACGGGGACAGCCGAACAACTCGGTATAATCATCGACTACTGCGAACGGGATTTTGATGAGATCGATGGAATGATCGTGATATTCGGAAGCCCGGGACTGTTCAGGGTGAACGACGTATACCGGATGCTTCATGAGAAAATGAAAATTTGCCATAAGCCCATTTACCCGGTATTGCCCTCTGTCGTGAACGCGAAGGAGGAGATCGAAGAATTCCTTTCCTTCGGCAGGATCAACTTCCCGGATGAGGTGAGACTGGGGAAGGCCCTGTCTAAAGTATTCCATTCCCGGAGTATCCGGCCCGATGATGCTGAACCGCTCCGCATCGATAAAAAAAAGATCAGGGAGGTGATTGATCAGCTCAGGACAGGCTTTCCGGAAAGTTCCCCGGGAGCTACCCTGAAAAGTTCCCCGGGAGCCACCCCTGAAAGTTCCCCGGAAATCAGCTC
>JAUVKJ010000223.1 GCA_030592145.1 Bacteroides sp. | reverse complement strand
CAGGCATCGGCCCTGAGGGCTATCGATCCTGATCTTTTTCCAGCTATCCGGGCATATTGAGCCAGTCCCTCCTTAATGACGACCGATGCTGCCGTGACGGCAATGGCCAGGGTTCCATATTCGGCCGCTTCTCTTTGCGTGAGTCGCCGGACAGACTCGACCAGGAACTCAAATCCAATGACTGCCAGAAGTACACCGACTATCATAGCAGAAAGTAGTTCCGCACGGCCATGGCCAAAAGGATGATCCTCATCCGCCGGCTTTACGGAAAACCATATTCCAACGAGTACAATGATCGATGTGATGGAATCGGAGAGGGTATGCCATGCATCTGCGATGATAGCAACCGAGCCGGAGTCAATCCCGGCCCAGTATTTAAAGCCAAATAAAAGGACATTAGCCAGGATGGATATCCAGCCTGCCCGCCTTGCTATTTTGTTTTTGTCGGAGTTCATTGATTAGCGGAACAGGTATCGTACCGAAAAGGCAATTTCGTCGATAATCAACCTGGAATCGCTGATTATGTTAAAGCCGGGTTTCCAATCCAGTCCCAGTGAAAGCGGAATATCAAAAAAGGCATATTCCAGTCCCACAATAGCGTCAATCCCCAGATTCAGCTTGTTCCCGCTGGCAGGTTCGTCTTTGGCTTTTCCTGAGTCCCACATCCCTACATGGATACCGCCACCATAATAAAAATACATACCTTCCGTATCGAAAACAGGCAGGTGGAATTCACCCAGCCCTGTCAGGTTAACCCCTCCCCAGCGGGCGGTAAGTATTCCTTCCAGGGCGGCATTCGTAGTCACAAAATGCTTGGCGGAGATCCCGGGGGCCATTCCGGCCTTGATCCCCAGTCCCGTGTGATAATCCTGAGCCTTCCCCATCCAGGTGAACAGCAGCAGAATACAGAAGGTAATAATCGTTTTTTTCATAGCTAACAGTGTATGCCAGCTACAAAGTTAAAAGATTTTAAATCATCCGGGTTCCAGGATGGGGAGTGTGGCTACTGAAGGTTAAAATCGACCGGTATTGTCCACGCCGATTTAACCGCCTTTCCGTCTTTCAGGGCGGGCTTCCATTTAAGGTCATATTCCATGATCACACGAATAGCTTCATCCGCCAGGAGCTGGATATCCTCTTTAGCATATTCCGCTTTGCTACCTTCAGGAGGCCTGTATCCGACAACAACGATCCCCTCAATATCTGCCGTTTCCGGGGGTGGAGGGGGAGGAGGCACTTCACCCGAGGCATCTTTTTTTACCGGTGGCGGGGGTGGTGGAACCTCAGAACTCTCAATTGCCGTAACCAGGTTCCCGTTCTCATCCACAATAAACTGTATGTAGACTTTTCCCTGAACCCCTTTCTTTTTTGCCTTTTCCGGATAACGGATATTTTCTGCAATGTACTTTCTGAATGCCATGACGCCACCGTCAGGCTCGGCTGCCTTATCCACCATGAAAAAAACATCTGCCTCTTTTTGACGGGTTTCCCGGGTATCCTGAGCTGAAAGGTCGGTTTGACCTGATGTACAGGCAAACATATAAAAGAGCAGCATTGCTGCGGGCAGCACCAGGAGCAGTTTCAGCCTTGATGCTGCAGGTGATTTTGATTTTTCCATCATTTTTAATCGTTTTAGTGTTATTGATTGATTGAAATTGTGCGCTGCCGGCATTGATCGGATGCCGAACAGCTGAGAAAGGATCCTGAGCTGGTAGGCCTCAGGAGAAAAACCGCGGCTGATTACTGCCTCATCGGCAAGAAATTCATGATTTTCTGTAACAAGATTTTTATATAGCCAGGCCATGGGGTTGAACCACTGGAGGATGATAAGGATTTCGGCCAGAACGATATCGACTGTGTGTAATTGCCGTACATGGGCCTTCTCGTGCTCGATTATATCATCAAGCTGCCCGCTTGTGTAATGTATATTGCTGATAAAAATATTCCGGAAGAACGAGAAAGGAGGGTAATTCATGGAATGGAGGATAAGATTGTAATGCTTGGCTGGCATTACCTGACCGCTGAGGTACAGTTTTCTTATTCGCCTGAAATTCAGAAAGGTACGAATTGCGAGGAAAAAAACGGCCGAGAAGTAAACAAACCCGCATATCTCCCATATGCTAATGCTTCCGCCGGGTATGGCAGTATTTCCGGATGCGCTGACCATTAATGGTTCCATGCGAAAGTTCATCAACTGTGCCACGGATCCGCCTGTTAGAGAAATGTTCAGAAGGGGTATCAGCAGAGAGAAGGAAATAGAAAACACCAGGTATATCCTTTTCAAATGGTACCAGGTTTCCTTTTTCAGAAATAGCTGGTAGAGGGAAAAGAAGACCAGCAGGCAGATGCCCGACTCAAGTAAATAGAGGAGTAATTTATCCATCTTTCTTTTTCTTCTTAATAGAATTCATTAATTCAATGATCTTTTCGGCTTCTTTGAGATCAACCTTATTCTGCTTTGAGAAGAAGGATACCAGTTGTCCGATCGAATTCCCGAAATAGTTGTCCACGAAGTTATTCAGATACTCTTTTGTATATTCTTCCCGGCTCATCAGGGGAAAATACTGGTGGGATTTTCCGTAGGATTTATGGTCCACAAATCCTTTCTTTTCAAGGATCCTGCAGATCGTGGACACTGTATTATAGGCAGGCCTGGGTTCCGGGAATTTTTCCAGCAGGTCTTTCACAAAACCTTTTTCCATATCCCAGAGGATCTGCATAACCTGTTCTTCTGCTTTCGTAAGTTCTTTCATGAAGTTGAAGCTTATACATTCTTATAACGCAAACATAAACTAAATGTTTCGTTTATACAACTAAATAATTAGTTAATTAATGAATTTAATATATAAATTGCAGATAATCAGCGCAGAAGAATGTAAAAAAAAGGAACCAGGCATATTTATTTCCCCGGAAGGGAAAAATAGTGTACGTTTGCAAACTCTTTAAAAAATGCAGGATTTAAGAAACATTGCCATTATAGCCCATGTCGACCATGGGAAAACCACCCTTGTAGACCGCATCCTTCACCAGGTGAAACTCTTCCGTGAAAACCAGGAAGTGCAGGAGTTGATACTGGACTCAAACGAACTGGAGCGGGAGAGGGGTATTACCATTCTTTCCAAAAATGTTTCGGTACATTATAACGGGGTGAAGATCAATATCATCGATACTCCTGGTCACTCGGATTTCGGCGGGGAGGTCGAAAGGGTTCTCAATATGGCCGACGGGGTGCTGTTGCTGGTAGATGCTTTCGAGGGCCCCATGCCCCAGACCCGGTTCGTGCTTCAGAAAGCCATTCAACTTGGATTGAAACCCATCGTGGTGATAAACAAGGTGGACAAGCCAAACTGCAAGCCCGACGATACACAGGAAGCGGTATTTGACCTGATGTTCAGCCTGGATGCCACCGAAGATCAGCTTGACTTCCCGACGGTATTCGGATCGTCCAAACAGGGATGGATGTCGGAAGACTGGAAAACACCCGCAGAAGATATAAGCTACCTTCTTGACCAGATCATTGAGCATATCCCACCCCCTGAGCCCAATCCAGGGAAACTGCAACTGCAGATCAACTCACTCGATTATTCATCCTACACGGGCCGGATTGCCGTGGGGCGTGTGACCCGGGGCGGAATACAGGCGGGTATGCCGGTTTCACTGGTTAAAAACGACGGAAGTATCCTGAAGTCGGAGGTTAAGAAATTGTACCTGTTCGAGGGACTGGGAAAAGAAAAGACCAAAGAGATGGTGAAGGCCGGGGAAATCTGTGCCGTACTGGGGATCGGGAACTTCGATATCGGGGATACCATTACCGATTTCGAGGAACCGGAAGGGATGAATCCCATACAGGTTGATGAACCAACAATGAGCATGCTTTTCACGGTGAATAATTC
>JAUVKJ010000236.1 GCA_030592145.1 Bacteroides sp. | reverse complement strand
ATCTCCCAGGCAATCATATCCCTTACAGCCTGCCTGTTCCATCCATCCAGTATGCCGTAATGCCAGATGATCAGGATGAGAATAAATGCCAAGACGAATACATTCAGCCAGGTTCGTAAACCTGCGCCGATGAGATTCCGTAGTGCTAATTTTAAAGCTATCATGGCGGTTTATTTTTGTTCATCCTTAACCACCTTGCCGTCTTCAAGGGATATTTTCCTTCTCAGGTACTTTATCACCTTATCATCGTGGGTGGCGAAGATGAAAGTTGTTTTTAATTCCTTGTTAAGTATCTCCATGGTCTGCAGAATGTTGTGAGAATTGGCTGCATCCAGGTTGGCGGTGGGTTCGTCGGCCAGTACCAGTTGTGGCTTTTTCACCATTGCCCTTGCGATGGCAACCCGCTGGCATTCACCGCCGGAGAGTTGGGCCGGGCGTGATTTTATTTTATCCGTTAGTCCAACCCATTCAAGTGCATCGAGGACAGCCTGCTTTCTTTCTGCGGCAGTCATATCCAGCAGCAGCAGCGGGAATTCCACGTTCTCGAAAACCGTGTAAACCGGCAGCAGGTTATAGGTCTGGAATATGAAACCCAGGCTTTCCTTACGGAGTCTGGCCGCCTTCTTGTGGGATAATTCCCCAACGGACTGTCCCAGGACCACTGCTGTTCCTTCTGATGGTCCGTCAAGGGATCCGATGATGTTCAGCATGGTGGTCTTTCCGGATCCTGAGGGACCCACGAGTCCCGCAAACTCACCGGTTCTGAAACTGAGATCAATTCCGTTCAGGGCTGTAAAATGGCCTCCCCCTATGGGAAACCGCTTTACGAGTCCACTGATTTTAACAATTTCATTGTTTTTCATGCTCATTGCATTTGTTGATTTATTTGACTCTGTTTTAGCTGCCGTCCTGGTTCCTGATCCGCCGGGATTCATTACCTGCACGGGAGCCTGTTTATATTAATGATTATAGACGATCATAAACTGTAATCCCCTTCCGGCGTAAAGATTGCTGCCTTCAAGTCCCTGGTAAAGATTAAAGTGCTGAGGATTCCAGAATCCCATAATATAGAAACTCCAATTATCGAATTGCCAGGACCAGTTAATAAAATTATAAATATCGTTGTTTGTCCAGTCATAGAATAGTATGCCGTTCAGGCCGTTGATAATGGAAATGGGGTAATTGGCCGACAGGGCGGTAAAATAAACATCCTGCCCGCTGGCAAGGGGACGGTCTGAACTGCCGAAAGTAAAAAACTCCGTCATCAGGTTCAGGCCGCTACCCAGATCAAAAGTATAATCGAGTCCCAGGTTAAGCGCCCTGCGCCAGGTGTACTCGGGGATATGAATCTCCTGGTGGATCAGGACCGCCTCGAACCAGAGTCCCACAACATAATCGAATTTCCCGTCCAATGCCAGGCGTTTTTCCCTGACATGTTTGTTTTCGCCATGGGGTATCTGGTAGACTTTCCCGGCATCCGCTACACGGTAGTGGTATGTCGTTGCGAGTTCTCCGCCGGGAACAGGGATCTGGACCCGGAAACCGAATTCCGGCTTATACCGGACTGAGGGAACGATCTCCCATCCTTTCGGCTTGTCGTTCCCGTATAATCCCCATACCCATATGTTTGCATTGTTCAGGAAATAATACCTGCCCAGAAGGGCGTATACCCCGTCGGTAAGCTGCAGGGGGTCCCTGGGATCGATCTGGTCGAACCACATAAGCGGCCTTAGCATACTGGCCGATCCGAAATTGATCTTCTGGAGTCCGGCGCGCAGCTCAAACTGGTCTCCCGAAAACCTTGCCCATGCCCGGAAGGGTTTTATTTTCCCATCCCAGACAATGCTGTCTGAGGACCAGTACAAACCTGAACCGTAGATATTGGCGGAGACTTTGGCATCAAATGAATAATTTTCCTTTACGGGCACCTGGAACCCGAGTTCCGGCAGGTATCTCAATCCCGCCTGTCCCCTCCAGACCTTTTCAGCGATTCCTGAGCCGGGAGGTCCGTTCAATTCCTCCATCTGGCTTGCCACAGTCCACCCGATGGCTTGTCCTTTAAAAACAAACTGCTGTGCGCAAACTGTAATCGGGATACCGGCCAACAGGATCAGCATGCCGGTCAGCTTACCTAACACGCAGGTCAATGTGTCCGACGAGTTGCCGGAAGGCCCGGACAATTTGCTTCGCATCGCGACAATGATCTTTCTCCAAACCCTGGTGATATGTCCATTTCTAAATCTCATTCTGTTAATTCCGGGGCATGATCCCGTAAAAGAAAAAATTGGTAAACTCCATGATCATTTCCTGGGGACTGCCATACATGCTTTCCAGTTGTTCATCCTTCATCATCTCCATCATGTGTTTTAAGAAATACAGGATGAATTCAATTTTGATATCTTTCCGGATTTCTCCTTTCTTCTGGGCTTCTGCATAATCCTTAATGATCATCCCCAGGGCCTTCTCCATATTCCCTTGCACAAACTCCACGAGTTCAGGCTCGGCATGCGGGTAATAATCGGAGAAAAATTTCTGGCTCATCTGGTCCGTACTTTTAAACTTCGATTCGATGCTTTGCCTGACCTTTTCCCCGAAAGGGATGTCCTGGGCCATAATGGCCCTGTACTTTTCCACGGCCTCATCCGTCATCTGGGTAATCATCACCATGACAAGCTCATTCTTGTTCTTAAAATGCTTGTAGAAGGTCATCTTGCTTACATTGGCCTCCTGGCAGATCTCTGCAACCGTTACCCGTTTGATCCCGTATTTCCAGAAGAGGTCTTTTGCGGTATGTACCAATTGTTTACGCTTCATACGATTTAAATAGATATTTACGATATTCGTACAAATATACGATACTCGTAAGACTTTGTCAAATTATTCTACAAAAATCGTATGGTCCGGAGGCGTTTCGGAAGTATGCTCAGGAAACGATGTGTTTCATTTCGATCAGGGAACCCGTGTCCAGGTCCATCATGCAGTTGATCATTTTTGCCCCGGTGAATGCCGGGAGATCCTTTGGCCGTACAGATGCTTCGGTGATGCGGCCGGATTCCAGCAGGTACATCCTCATGGTGCCGTTCAGCAGCGGGGTGTCTGGCGTTACCCATGAACCGTCGGTGAGGCGGAATATTATATTGCTGATGGATGTGTCCGTTATAAATCCGTTTTTTACAATCAGGATTTCATCGCAACCAGCCCTTTGTTCAAAGAGGGAATCGAGCAGACTCCGGTCCGCATACTTATACGAATAATTGATCTGATCAGAGCTTAGCAGTTTCAGACTACGGATAATGCGCGTACGGTGAGGGTGGAATTCAATCTTCTTTATTTCACGCCCGTACAGCACCCGGCAGCGGAATATCCCCGGATCGAGATCACCCGGAACCGGGATCAGCGAAGACAGGTCGGCATGGTACCCGTTATCCGGATAATCCACAGGGACGGTCACATCTGCCGGATCAGCCTTGTCGTTTATACCGGGATCGCCGGTAAGTCCAGTCGGATCCGGGGGACTGTCCGGCCCGGCATTCCCGAATAGTGCTCTGCGGCTGGAATTAAACCGCCGGTTGTGGTAATCCAGGTTACGGATCTGTCCGTTTTCGATCTTTATGGTTTCAAACAACAGGCACATAGACTTTATCGATCAATTCCTGGTATTCCTTCTCCGGGTCGCTCATAAACGTTATTCCTCCTCCGCTCC
>JAUVKJ010000220.1 GCA_030592145.1 Bacteroides sp. | reverse complement strand
ATCACCCTTATCCCGGATCTTTCCGATCAGTTCCGGCAGGTCGAAATAATGCACGCGGACCCTCAGGAAGGAGCCCATGGTACTCTGGATCACCTTTGGGTTGTATAATTCGACGCATTTCCCGGAACAGATAATGTCCCGGATGCCGAACCAGTCGGCGATCCGTATGATGGCGCCCAGGTTCCCCGGGTCCCGGATGTTTTCAAGTCCAAGTGAAAGGCTCTTCTGCAAACCCGGGACATCCGGCCGGTATTCCAATTGATGCAACAGTGCGATGGCCCGGTTGGGTTCCTGCAGGGTAGAGACCAGCCGGAGTTCCTTAGCCGGGGCCTCCGTAACCTCAATTCCGGCAGGGATGTATTCCCCATGTAACCTGAGCCATTCCCCTGTCGCCAAAAGGGATTCAACTTTGCAGGAAATGCTCCCGGGCGTAGGATTCAGTACTTCCCTGACCATCTTATCTCCCTCGACCAGGAACAATCCCAACCCGGTCCGGAATTTCTTCAGGGCCAGGCTGCGTATCCGTTTCTGCTGATTCTTACTTAGTGACATTGTTAATTACCCGGCATTACAGGAAGGCTTGTTATGCCTGAAGTTGAGTATATTTGTTTCCAAGATACGAATAATTAAAACGCATTTGCCCTTTGTCCGTTCACATAGCGCCCCTTCCGCTATCCTTGCTTTTACCGGTGTATTGATCCTGCTGCTGGCTTCCTGCAGACCGGCCAGGTATGTTGCCGATGATGAATACCTTCTTGACAAATACAGGCTGAAGATCGAGGAGGGACATGTGGATCAGAAGGAACTGGATTTCTATGTCAAGCCAAAACCAAACAAGAAGATCCTGGGGCTAAAGTTTTATCTCGGACTGTATAATCTCTCCGGGAAAAAAGACAACGGATGGAACCGCTGGATCAGGAAGATCGGTGAAGCACCGGTTCTCTATGATACCTATGAAGTGGAGCGGAACAATAAGCAGATCGGTCTTTACATGCGTAACAAGGGGTACTACGATGCTCTGATCACCGATACGGTAAAGCTGCGGAAGAAACAGGCCAGTGTAACCTATGATATCCTGCCGGGCAAACCATACACGATCCGTTCAATAACTTACCGGCTTGAAGATACCAGCCTCCAGTCAATATTTCTTCCGGATACCGTGAACACCCTGATCAAACGGGAGACTAATTTCGATGTGGACGTAATGCAGGCCGAACGTCAAAGGATAGAAGAATTCCTCAGGAACAGGGGATACTTTAATTTTAACAAGGAGTACGTCTATTACGAGGTTGACAGCTTTCTTATGACCCAGCAGGTGGATATGACCCTTGGCATCAAGAAATTCATCCTGCCATCTGATGACGGGTATTACCTGATGGTGCCTCACCGGAAATACAGGGTTGATGAGGTATATATATATCCGGACTACGATCAGAACAGGGCAATTGAGGATTACCAGGGGTATATTGAGGGACTCAGCCGGGTAGAGTTCGAGAATTTCATTTTTCTCCATGAGGGAAAGTTTAAGGCGAATCCCCATATAATTTCACAATCCGTATTTGTCCTCCCGGGGGAAATGTATGAGTATGAAAAGGTAAAGCAATCATACAAACACCTCTCTTCGCTTCGTATTTACAAGACGGTCAGCATTGTTTTCGAGGAAAAGGACCCGGGTGTGCAGTTCCTGCATGAATACTATCCACTGGTATGCCATATACAGTTGAGTCCAACTACAAACCAGTCTTATACCCTGGAACTTGAAGGCACAAATTCATCCGGGAACATCGGTGTGGGAGGGAACCTTAATTATTTGCACCGCAACCTTTTCGGGGGAGCCGAGAACTTTTCCGCAAGGTTCTCCGGAGCCTTAGAGACCATTAAGAAATCAGATGAAAAGGGATTCGATAATATGATCGAGATGGGAACCGAAGTCCGCCTGACACTGCCTCAGTTCCTGCTTCCGTTCAGGACGGAGAATTTCATACGCAAATTCAACCCGAAAACCATCATTTCAGCTTCCTATAATTACCAGCGCCGGCCGGATTATACACGGTCACTCATGCAAACAACCTTTGGTTACAACTGGAGCGGCAATGAACTGGTTACCCATATTATAAACCCGGTACAGCTGAATTTCGTGAAGATGATCGATGCCAGCCAGGAATTCATTGACAGCATACGGGATACCTACCTGCGGTACAGTTATGAGGACCGGTTGATCCTGGGAACCAATTACAGCATGATCTATACCAACCAGAAACTGAAGAAAAGTTCGGATTTCGTGTTCTTTCGCAGCAATCTTGAATCTGCCGGCCTGCTTCTTTCCGGTCTGGCCAGTGCGACTAACCAGCCCAGGGATTCCCTGGGCAGATACCGTATGTTCGGGAATGAATTTGCCCAGTACGTCAAGGGCGATGTTGAGTTCCGTTTCTATAACATCATAGACGATAAATCGAGCGTTGTGTACAGGCTTTTTGCAGGTATTGCCTACCCCTACGGGAATTCCATTACCATTCCCTTTGAAAAGCAATACTTCTCGGGAGGGGCCAACGGCATCAGGGCATGGCATGTGAGGGACCTTGGCCCCGGCTCCTACCAGGGTTCAGGGCTGACCAGGTATCCGAACAAAACGGCAGACATTAAACTGGAAGCGAACATTGAATACCGGTTTAAGCTTTTCTGGGTACTGGAAGGTGCCCTTTTTGTCGATGCAGGCAACATCTGGTTCGTGAAACCGGACGATGAAAGCAGCGGAGTGGCATTTTCATGGGATACCTTTTACAAGGAGATTGCAGTGGGACCCGGACTGGGACTAAGAATGGACTTTTCCTTTTTTGTCTTTCGGTTTGACTTTGGATTTCAGTTCAGGGACCCTGCTGCACCGGAAGGAAAGCGCTGGGTCTTTCTTCATGAGCCCATCCGTCCGCCCGTGTTTAACCTGGCCATTGGCTATCCGTTTTAACCATGCGTCTGCCACAACCGTTTCATGAGAAAAAGTGTTTTTTATTTTCATGTTCGTTTCATTCTATCGGTGAAACTCCTATTTTTGCGGAATTAATAAAAATAATAACATGTCAACAAAAATTTTCGATGTAGTTAAGCCTGGAGTCATCCTTGGAGATGATGTTCAGAAGGTTTTTTCAGTGGCAAGGGAGAATGAATTTGCCCTGCCGGCGGTTAACGTGGTAGGAACCAATACCATCAACGGCGTTATGGAGGCAGCCATGGTGGTCAATTCTCCGGTGATCATACAGTTTTCAAATGGTGGCGGGGTTTTCTGGGCGGGTAAAGGCCTGTCGAACGAGGACCAGCGTGCAGCGATCGCCGGGGCGGTGATCGGCGCACAACACGTGCATCATCTTGCCGGAATGTATGGAATTCCGGTTTTGCTTCATACCGACCATGCGGCCAGGAAACTACTCCCCTGGATCGATGGCCTGCTGGATGCAGGAGAACAGCATTTCAAAAACCGGGGGAAGCCATTATTCAGTTCTCACATGCTTGACCTTTCCGTGGAACCCCTGGAGGAGAACATTGAAACCTGCAAGCGCTACCTCGAAAGGATGAGCAAGATGGACATGACCCTTGAGATCGAACTCGGGGTGACCGGCGGAGAGGAAGACGGGATTGACCATTCCGATATCGACAGCTCAAAACTTTATACCCAGCCCGAAGAGGTTGCCTTTGCCTATGAAGAGCTGAGCAAGGTCAGCGAGCGCTTTACCATTGCGGCTTCATTCGGTAATGTGCATGGCGTTTATAAACCGGGCAACGTCAAATTGACCCCGAAGATCCTGCAGAATTCCCAGAATTTCATCCGGGAAAAATACAATACCCCGGCCAAACCGGTAAATTTTGTGTTCCATGGCGGCTCCGGCTCAAGCCGGGAAGAGATCAGGGAGGCCATC
>JAUVKJ010000106.1 GCA_030592145.1 Bacteroides sp. | reverse complement strand
ACAGCAGATCACCGTTAATGACCGCCAAGGAACTGTCCTATTGTCCGGGCTGCGGACACGGAACGGTGCACCACCTCATCGCCGAAGTGATCGGGGAACTCGGTATCCAGAAAGACGTTATCGCGGTGGCTTCGGTGGGTTGCTCGGTACTGGCCTATGAGTTTATCGATGTGGACTGGGTGCAGTCGCCGCACGGAAGGGCGCCGGCGGTGGCTACGGGACTGAAACGTACGATGCCCGACAAGTATGTCTTTACCTACCAGGGCGACGGAGACCTGGCCGCCATCGGCACCAGCGAAACCATTCATGTCTGCAACAGGGGCGAGCATATCACCATCATATTTATTAACAACGGGATCTACGGGATGACTGGCGGACAAATGGCGCCAACGACCCTGCCCGGGATGGTGTCTTCTACTTCGCCCTATGGCCGTGAAGTAAGTACCATGGGAAATCCCATTAAAATGACCGAGCTGGTGGCCCGGCTTCCCGGTACATATTATGTTACTAGGCAGGCGGTACACAAACCCGGCAATGTAAGGAAGACCAAAAAGGCAATCAGAAAAGCCTTCGAAAACCAGACCCTGAAAAAAGGAGTGTCGCTCGTTGAGGTAGTTTCCAATTGTAATTCCGGCTGGAAGATGACACCGGTCAAGTCAAATCACTGGATGGAAGAAAACATGTTCCCCTTCTATCCACTGGGCGACATTAAGGTGGACGGCGAACTGGTTAAATAACAACAGAGTCATCCTGAAACAAGTTCAGGATGACATAATAAACAAATATGACTGAAGAAATCATTGTTGCAGGATTCGGCGGACAGGGAGTGCTTTCCCTGGGAAAGATCCTGGCTTATTCCGGGATCATGCAGGACATGGAAGTAAGCTGGTTTCCCTCCTACGGTCCCGAGATGAGAGGCGGAACCGCCAACGTAACGGTAATCCTCTCGGATGACAGGGTGAGCTCGCCTGTGCTTAATGAATTCGATACCGCTATTCTTCTGAACCAACAGTCGATCGATAAATTTGAACCGACAGTCAAACCCGGGGGACTCCTGATCTATGACGGGAACGGCATTACTACCCATCCTTCACGAAAGGACATTAACATATACCGGGTCGACGCCACCGATGAGGCGTCGAAGATGTCGACCACCCGTACCTTCAACATGATCGTGCTGGGGGGATATCTCAGGATCAAGCCTATAGTTAAGCTGGAGAATGTGCTGTCGGGGCTAAAAAAATCCCTTCCCGCCCGCTACCACCACCTCATCCCTGTAAACGAGGAAGCCATCAAGCGGGGCATGGAGGTCATCTACGAAGTAGCCTGAGTCATCCTGAACCACCCGTCACCCTGAACCACCCGTCACCCTGAATTTATTTCAGGGTCATGCTGATAAGATCCTGAAATAAATTCAGGATGACTAATTCTAAATTCAGGGTGACTGATTCTTAAAAGAAGTAAAAGGCGCTCAGCAGGGTTCGGAAGTTACCGACCGCTTTGGTATTATCCACCTTACCCTGCGAGTTGATGGTACCGAAAGAAGCTACCGTGTATTCCATTTCTACACCGAATCTCATCTTGCCTACATTGTAAAGAAGCCTGGGAGATACCCGGTAGATGAAGTCGATATTTCCGCGGGGACCCTCGATGCTCCCGGCAATAATATCCTTCCCGGCACCGAGGTTTTTTGTATATCCGGCAAACAGTCCGGGCTGCCAGGTTGTATTGTTCGAGATGATCTCTGCCCAGGCGGAATAACTGCCGGTAGGGGTATATTGCATAATGCCGGTCACGGCATCCACAGAGGTTGTGGCAAAACTGCTGATCATCAGCGCATCATAGTTGTTCTGCCCGTAGGTTCCTTCCATTTTGACCGTGAATTTGGGCAGGATCAGCTTGCCATAGAGTTCCATCATGAAGCTTCCCACTCCTTCGGTGGTTTTGTAGCCTGCTGCTGTCTCAATAAGTGGGACCAGCCTTTTATACCCTGCTCCACCGCCGATGAGAAAACCGGGGCTGTTTTCGGAGGGGGACTGGGTGTACCAGGACTGGATATGTATTTCGGGGAGCCCGGAATTGCGAAGCGCACTTATCCCTGTGGCTGAGGCGAAATCCGCCTGTGAAAAGGCAGTAGCGGAAACCGTAATAAGTCCCAGATCATGAGTCACCCGGACCTGCGGGTTACGCGCGAATGGCTGGAAAGGAGCACCGGTATTGAAGCTGAGAACCCCCGGGAAGCAGGCCGGGATGAACATAGGATGCCAGTATTGGCCGATCAGCAGTTCGGTGTTTTCCCAGTTCAGTTTTGCAAAGGCATGCCGTAGCCTGAATTCGTTCAGATCCAGGTTGCTGTGGCCGAAAAAGGCCCCTTCGATGACTGCAGTGGTTTTGGCACCCAGGACATCCGGACCGCTGATGGTTCCCCTCAGGCGGGTCCGTATGGAGAGCATGTTAAAACTCCCCCTGGCATTGATGTCTTCATTATTGGGATCCAGGCTCTCGGCTGCCGGCCAGAGCAGGAAATGCCCTCCCCGCAGAGAAACTGTCTGCCGGCTGTCCAGGAAATAATCAGTATTGACAAAGCCGGAGAATTTGATCCCCCATTTGGGTTCCTCCGGTTCCTGTGCTTTCAGCATGCTGCAGGCAGCGGTTACGGCAAGAAATAATACGATCTTTTTCATGATTATTGTATTGATTGGTTTATGGTTTCGTGAGATATTTCCGGATGTTAGTCCCCCGATTTCGGGAACATCTTCTGAATAAAATTTCGTTTCTTCATCGGCCTGCCCAGCAGCAGGTTAAGGTTGTTCTCAGCCGTCAGGTTATCTTCCCAGAGATCTACAGCTTTCTGGTAGCAGGCCGCGGCACTCTGGTAATCCTCCCGGTAGCGGTAAACAATTCCAAGGTTCGTATAGCTCACCGAGAGTCTCCTGGGAGTCTCCTGTACTGCAGCCTGGATCTCTTCCACACGGCCGTCAAGAAACCGGTCCTTTTCTTCGGTGGTACGGTATTTCAGTCCCACAAGAAACGCTCTTTGAGCCTGTTCCCTGATCTCAGCAGCGTTTTTACCCGAATATTCGTCCATCCATTTCTCATAAATATGGATACTGTTCCTGACGGCCGATTCTCCAAGTGAAATGAGCGAGTCCTGATCCAGGTGGTGAAACGGGGAGGAGAGGCTGTCATAGCTGAGTCCCAGTGTAAGATAAACAGCAGCCCGGTTGTTCTCCAGTACCCCGGTCTCAAAGGAATGATGGTAATGCGGATACCGGCTGTAAATGTTGTCGATGGAATCCAGGAGCCGGATCACAGCGGCAAAATCATTTTCCCGGGTCAGGGCATTGTAGCCTTCATAAAGTTTACGGGCCGGGACCACCCTGGGATCTACGGAAAGGTTTTCCCTCCGGTAATACCAGAGTGCAAAGAGTATGGTAGTAACAACAAGAGCCATCATCACAAGGATGAGGGCTCTTGCCGGTTTGCTGGTAGCCAATATCATTGTGCGTGAACTTTCTCGATCAGGAATTTTCTGATTTCAATAGGTGTTTCCGGGGTTAAACGGGCAACAATAATATGTGTAATGATCGCAAGAGGGGCTCCGATGATGCCAAAGTACCAGGCTCCCAGCCAGTAGGAGATGAAATCATGGGCAGGAAGTGTAGTCCCCGTTTTCCCGGCGATGAAATAGGTCAGCGCAATCAGGGAGACCAGTCCACCCGCAATCAGTCCGGCCGTGGCCCCCTGCCTGTTTGAACCGCTCCACCAGATTCCCAGGAGGAAAAGCGGAAAGATGGTGCATCCGGCAAGTGAGAAGGCAACGGCGACAAGCTGTGCGATCAGGGCTAGTTTGGCCAGTGCGATGGCGGTTACGATGGCTGCCATCAGGATGGTTCCCATACGGGCAAACATCAGTTGCTTTTTGGGAGATGCATCCGGGTTGATGGTTTTTACGTAAAGATCATGGGCAAAAGCTGATGCACCGGCAACCAGGAGTCCGGATACCGTTGAGAAGGCGGCGCTGACCCCGCCGGCTGCCAGTAATCCCACGATCAGGGGGTGCACATTACCCAGTTGTGCCGTATAGACCACGATGGCGTCTTTGGCGAGGCGCCCTACTTCGGGATTAGCCGAAAGGACTTTTCCGAAAGCGGCATATACCGGGGCGCTCCAGTAGAGAATGCAGATGAAGAACAGTCCCCATACAACAGACCAGCGTGCATCACTTGCCTTGGGAACCACGTAGAAACGCTGGATCACATGTGGGAGTCCGGCGGTACCCACCATCAGGGAGAAAGAGATGGCAATCCACTGGTAAAATGTTTGTCCCGTGGCAGGATCCCATGGCATGACATATTCCGGAGCGGGTACCATGGCAAATTCGTGCCCGAGCGAGTTCACAAGTTGCTGTGTCTCGGACAGGGGGATCCCGGTCACTATATCCGATACAACTGCACCGTATCCGATCTGTGGAAGCAACCAGAAATAGTCAAATTTAAAGGTAAGGATGAACAGGGGTATGAGGAAGGATATGATAATGATCACATACTGGATCTGCATGTTCTTAGTGACCCCGAGCATACCGGAGATCAGGGTATAGGCCAGTACAACGGTACCGCCAATGACAACAGACCAGCCATAGGGAATCCCCATGACCCATTTAAACATCAGACCGATCCCGCCGAACTGTCCCACGCAATACGAAATAGAGATCAGGATGGCGATTATGGCGCCGACGGCTCTGAGAGATTGCGAATAATACCTGTCACCGATGAAATCTGCGGCCGTATACTTGCCGTACTTCCGGATCTGACTGGCCATCAGGACCAGCAGGAGCACATACCCGCCGGTCCACCCGACCACGTATGACAGGCCATGATAACCGGTACCATACATCAGTGCGGCCATACCCAGGAAAGAGGCGGCACTCATCCAGTTCGAGGCGATGGCCATGCCGGAACCGACCCTGGAAATGCCCCGGCCGGCAGCATAAAAATCGGTTGTATCTTTTGCGCGGAAAAAGATGCCCACCAGTACGAACAGACAGAGGATGGTGATCAGGATAATGGAAGGGCCAAGCTTGAAGCTGCCTTCCAGTTCGGTTGCACCGGTAGCAGCAGAGAGGACAGAAGGCAATAGAACAAACAGCAGGGGAAGAAATATTTTTTTCATTATTGGAATTATTGAAATTGTGAATGGATGGTTTAGTCTTTTATACCCAGCAGGGCGTTTCTGTGGTCGGTACGCACGCAATACAGCCAGCAGAGTCCCACAAAAAGCACCAACAGGAAGATGGCAGTATAGAAGTAATGGAAGGGGAAGCCCAGGATACGCCCGTCTGTGAGGAAGGACTGGGGATGGATCAGGTAAAGGGACATGGCACCTGGAATGGCTTCCTTGCTTTCCTGGCTGAGAATATCCATCATGGAGGAGGACAATTCAATGGAGATCAGAGAGGTCCTGACATCCATCTCAGAGAGTCCGAGTAAGGGTGCGGACAGGGATGCCAGCTCTTTTTTTGCGTTCACGTATTCCGGGTCCGTGATATTTTCGATACCGGCTCTCAGTTTCTCGAATTCAGTTACCTGTTCTTTAAGAAGGGGTCCTTTTTCCGGGCCGGCCAGATTATTGAGAGCCCAGCTGAGTCCATTGTCAAGAGCCGTACGGTAAACGGGATCAATAAAGTTTTTCCCGAGCACGGAAAGGGAGACCTGTGCGAAGACCTGCAGGTCTTCTTCCGCGGCATTCCCGCTACGGACCTGGTCCCACACCTGTTCATAAGCCAGGTAGGCAGGTTCCGGAGTCGGCTTTTCAAATACTTTTAAAGCAATCTGGAAGCCGAAAATTGCAAGGGTCCAGATACAAACCAGAATAACCACGATGTTCCGGTTCAAACGGGCAATTTCTGTGGTAGGTTTGAAGAAGCTGATGTGATAATCGTTCTGTTGAGATTCCATGAGATTCAGGGATAGTAATTTGGTTAAATTTTTATGATTTGTTTGAGTTGTGCGAATATATATATTTAAAAGATAAAATCATTGCCGGTAGAAATTCATTTCATCCAGGTATTTCCAAACCTCTGCAGGGAGGAAATGCCGGATGTCTTTTCCCTCGCCGATTGCCTTACGGATGAAGCTTGAGGAGATCTCGATAAGTGGAGCATCTACTACTTCCAGGTTCTCCTGGCCGGCAGTATCGACAGGGGAGCCGGGCCTTGGATATACGTATCTCGTATAGTTTTTCCGGATCTCTGAAGCATTCTTCCACTTCGGGAAGCCGGGCAGCCCGTCGCTTCCCAT
>JAUVKJ010000298.1 GCA_030592145.1 Bacteroides sp. | reverse complement strand
TTAATTTCTGAAACGTCTGTCGAAGTGACAAGTTTAAGGCGGGTTTCCCTGAAATTCGGAAGACCCTTGAAGTAATTGCTGAAATGCCTGCGCATCTCAAAAATTCCCCTGGGCTCCCCCTTCCACTCAAGTGATTTCTTTAAGTGCGTACGTGCCAGTTCCACCTTCTCCCGGAGGGAGGGTGGAGGAAGGATCTCTCCGGTTTTGAGGTAATGCTTGATGTTGCGGAAGATCCAGGGGCTACCAATCGTTGCCCTCCCGATCATGATGGCATCAACGCCGTACTGTCTGAAGCGTTCGGCAGCTATTTCCGGACCTGTAATATCGCCGTTCCCGATAATGGGTATCCGGATATCAGGATGATTCTTTACCTCGCCGATCAGGGTCCAGTCAGCCGTTCCCCTGTACATCTGCGTTCCGGTGCGTCCGTGGATCGTAAGTGCCTGGATACCGGCATCCTGCAGCCTCAGGGCCACCTCGACGATATTCCTGTTTTGCTGATCCCATCCCAGTCTTGTTTTTACAGTCACCGGCAAGGAAGTGGCTTTAACTATGGCTTCCGTCATCTTAATCATCAGGGGGATATCGCGAAGCATGCCGGCCCCGGCTCCCCGCCTTACAATTTTACGTACCGGGCATCCGAAGTTAAGGTCGATCAGTTCAGGCTCAGACTTTTCTGCCATGCGGGTCGCTTCAACCATAGGCTCGATCAGATGGCCGTATAATTGTATACCGATCGGCCTTTCGTAATCGAATATCTCAAGCTTTTTTACAGATTTTGCTCCGTGGCGTATGAGTCCGTCGGATGAGATAAACTCGGTATACAACAGGTCTGCACCATACAGTTTGCAGATATAACGGAACGGTGGGTCCGTAAGGTCTTCCATCGGGGCCAGTAAAAGGGGATACTCTTTTATTTCGAAACTGCCGATCTTAAGCAAAACTGATAATTATTGATGTTTTCCTTTCAAAAGTTTAATTTTGTCCACTGCAGCTGCAAAATTAAACATTTCAAAAAGCAACACTCGCAAAATTACCAATTTCAGCCGAATGGCATACGGAATATTCCATAACGCCCGACCTTTCACCAAGATCCTGCTTGTCCTTTTCCTGATGGTTACTTTCTACCTGATCTTTTTCGGGATCGGGATCCTGCTTGCCTGGCCCTTTTTTAAGATCCCTCCGTCAGGGATCATTGCAATTATCGAAAACCGGGATATTGAAGGGAATATCGAACTGCTTAAATTTCTCCAGGTCCTGTATTCAATTGGCCTGTTTCTGGTACCTGCCCTGCTGGCAGGATTCCTGATACGGAAGAACACATGGGATTATTTAAAGATCAACCGTTCCATGAAGATATCCCTTTTCATCCTGGTCGTCCTGTTAATGTTTGTTTCCATTCCCTGGATAAATTACCTGGGATTCCTGAACGAGAAACTGTCCCTCCCGGAGCGATGGAGCGAATGGATGGAAAAGATACGGCAGAACGCTGAGAACTCCTGGGAATTGATGAAATCATACCTGGCTGCTGAAAATATCTGGGGATTGCTTTTTAACCTGTTCATGGTCGCACTGATACCTGCCGTTGGTGAGGAGTTCCTGTTTCGGGGAACGCTTCAGCGGATTTTTTCGGAATGGTTCCGAAACGATCATTTGGCTGTCTGGGCGGCTGCTATCCTGTTCAGCCTAATGCATTATCAATTCCTCGGGTTTATACCCAGGATCCTGCTGGGTGCCCTGTTCGGGTATCTTTTTCTGTGGACCGGCAACATCTGGATACCAGTACTCGCTCACTTTGTAAATAATGCAGTGGCGGTAGTTTATTACCATTTATTTTTGCAGGGTTCCCTGAGGACAGATCCGGAACAGATAGGCATGCAGGACAATCCCATCCTGTTCATCATTGGAAGCGTGACACTGACTGCATTTGGATTAATGGCAATCCGTCAGGTGGGAAAGATTTCAGCTGATACCCAGTCTGGGTGAATTGAATAAATTCTGATCGCTCAACTCGTTTTTACGGAAAATATAAACCAGTCCGTATTCCATGGCCTTTTCCCGGCGGAGATCATCCGGCAGGTCCCTGAATGATTCTTCTACCTCATTCCAGATATGCAGAATGATGTCATCGGCTGTCGGCCGAAGATCGGCAAGCTCCTTCAATGCCCGGTTATTTGATAGTTGGAGGTTTTTCTGATTCCAGTATGCTTCCTGGAATTTCTCATACCGTACCTTGACAACAGCAATGGTGGGATTGGTGATGGGACTCATGCCCTTGCGTAACCTCTGGGTTTCTCCCTCAATTATGTTCTCACCCCACTTTATGATCTCTTCCTCGGTATTCAGGGGAGGCAATTTTCCGGAGTAGCCGTTCAATTTGTAATACTCAAGAATTGAACTGGAGGTTTCTCTCCGCTGGATGGACATATTGACAACCTGGATATAATGAGAAATGTATAACCTGGCTTTCTTTTGTAATGTATGGTAGTCCTTATTGCGCTCGATCTGCCTGGAGAGCGCCGATTTCTGGTGCAGCATTTTTTTTTCATAGCCGGGAAGGAAGGAAACGATTCGCTGATAGGTACTCTGTGAAAATGCCAGTTTAAACGGTGGTGTCTCTTTCCCTTTATGGGAAGCTTTCAGTAAAGCTTTGTGCCTGGCATTGTCGGTGTTGGGAAGTCTTCTGTAGGGCATATTGTTGAAAAAGTGTTAGAGGACTGTTAATAATTCAGGGTGAATTGCGAATATATGAAAATATTAACAGCACGCAAGGGTATTCGTACTTTTTTGACGAATGAATTATTTCTTGTTAAGTGCAACAAAATCAAGACAATAGATTTTAGTTTTCTGCTTATGTATTAAGATGATACCAGGCAGTTGTTAATAAAATATTTAGATATTCCGGTATGTTCCCGTCAGAGGTGTTCACTGGCATTTGGAGAACCATCTATTCCTTTATAAATTCAGGAATTATTAATAATCCAAATAGAGATGTTTAATGCAGAAGTTTATTCAAGGAGAAGAAATGAGTTAAGGACATATTTGCAGGACGGACTGGCGCTTTTTCCTGCAAACAATGAAAGCGCAATGAATTATGCGGACAATACTTTCCATTAC
>JAUVKJ010000164.1 GCA_030592145.1 Bacteroides sp. | reverse complement strand
TTCCAGGGTATTGCCTGTGAAGTTTTCTGTATACTGGATATGGGCATTTCCGGGCAAGAGCAGGCCGATCCCTCCACTACCTGCGATTATTGAATTCTTCATACTTAAAAGTTCTTCCACGATAAGGGATGCTTTTTCATTCATCCCGGAGATTAATCCATTCCCGGCATTCAGGATGCTGAGGTAATTCAGGTCAACCTGTCCGTTCCGCACATAAATGCCCTGCCAGGAGGCCGGGGCGGCAGAGATCCCATCCATCACAACGGGATCGTCAGAGGTCCCGGAAACGGTCAGTTTGCCACTGACCTTGATTCCAGCATCCTGCTCAAAATACATTTCGACCCCGTTGTTTATGGTAAGATCCTTGTTAAATTCAAGCAGTCCCGTAATCTTGTATGCCATACCCTGGTTGCCGAGCCAGGGATTCTTGCTTGCTGAGGCCGGGTAGGAGGATCCGTAAATCTCAATATAGGTATCCGGGGTTTCATCCTCAAAGTATTGACCGGAGAGGTCGCTTAGCACATGAACAGGGATCACCATGGGGCCCAGAACATTTTTTATGAACCGGTTATTCCGGTAAGCATAGACCTGGTTCTCTGAATCGAAAAAGAAATTGGCATTGTCCTTCACCATCAGCCCGTAACCTCCACTGGAGCTCAGGGTATTTCCTGAAAAGGCCAGGGTCGAGCTTTGCATCATGATTATTGCGGCTTTTTCAGCCGGCTCTCCTGTGAATGAGGCATTTCCGGCATTGTCAATAAGGCAGTTCGCAAATGCATTTCCGTTCGTTTTCACGCAGATCCCTTTCCAGGTTGAATCTGCTGCAACAAAGGAGGCATTGTCGGCATATATCGTTCCTGCATCCTTTATGACAAGAGAAGCATCCTTTGTAAATTCAATGATCACTCCGGGTTCCACGATCAGCTCTGCGGTTACGGTCACTTCGCTCATCGCGATATAATCAGTTTCGTTCACGCCGGCAATCTTTTTCAGCCTGGTTGCTGTGGATATCTCATCCTCGAGCCTTACCGCTCCGGAGACCACAATGTTCTGGTAATCGGAACTGAAAAACGATCCTTTGGTGATGGTGAGCTTGACCTGGTAGGCTCCGTTGTGCAGGGGAATAAAGAAAGCCGAACCGGAATTGGAAAAGGTAATGGTATCATCGCCGGGCTGGTTGTGAAAGGTCCACAGTATCTCGTAATCCGTTCCGGTCGATGAGCTTGCATCCAGCCAGACGCTATCCCCGATGCTGGCCGTGGTATCAGGTCCGGTTACAGCCACCAGCTCCGGTTGTGATTCTTCTTTCTGGCATGTGCCGAATATACCCAGCACAATTATCAGGCTTATAATGATTTGATAGTTTCTCATTTTCCGTGTAATGTTTACAGCATTTAAATATACAAAAAACTTATTCTGCTCTTTTGAGTCTTTTACGGAGAAAGACTGTACGGGTTTCTTTTCGGATGATTGAAGGAATTATTTCTAACTTGCGGAATTTCGGACAAAACCTAAAGTATATGTGTTTAGCAGTTCCAGGAAAAGTGATGTCGATAGACGAAAGCAATCCTGACCTGAAGATGGCCAGGGTGAATTTTTCGGGAGTGATAAAAGAGGTTAGTATTCAATGGCTTCCGGAGGTAAGGGTGGGGAATTATGTTCTCACCCATGTTGGTATGGCCCTGAACATTGTGGATGAAAAGGATGCCCTTGAAACACTTGAATTGCTGAAAGAGTTGGGGGAACTGGATGCAGAGTTAGGTAAAGACGCCTGGTAAACCGGATAATATGAAGTTTGTAGATGAATTCAGAGATATAGAGCTGGTCCGGAACCTTTCGGCAAAAATCCATGAGATTACCACAAAGGAGTGGACTATTATGGAGATCTGTGGTGGACAGACCCACTGCATCATGCGTTACAACCTGGAGGAGTTCTTGCCTGAAAAGATCCGGTTGGTGCACGGACCGGGTTGTCCGGTTTGCGTCACCCCACTCGAGATCATTGACAAGGCTGTACGGATTGCGCAGCGGGAGGATGTGATCTTTACTTCATTCGGCGATATGCTGAGGGTGCCGGGTTCGGAAAAGGATCTGATGAGTGTCAAAGCCGGCGGGGGTGATGTAAGGATCCTTTATTCACCTCTCGATGCAATTAAGATCGCAGAAGATAATCCGGATAAAAAAGTTGTGTTTTTTGCCATCGGGTTTGAGACCACGGCCCCGGCAAATGCCATGGCTGTAAAAGAAGCGAGCAGAAGGGGACTGAAAAACTTTTCCATCCTCAGTTCGCATGTCCTGGTACCCCCGGCCATGGAGGTCATTCTCTCATCAGAGCAGAACAGGATCGAGGGATTTCTTGCTGCGGGACATGTATGCACGGTCATGGGATACGAGGAATACATTCCGATTGCCGGGAAATACAGGATTCCCATTGTTGTGACCGGTTTTGAGCCTGTGGATATCCTGAAAGGGATCTGCCACGTCGTTATGCAGCTTGAAGAGGGCAGGTACGAGGTAGAGAATGCTTACGGAAGGGTTGTGAGCAGGGAAGGAAACCTGGCGGCCAGAAAATTGCTTAAGGATGTATACGATGTAACCGATATGAAATGGAGAGGCATAGGAAACATTCCACTCAGCGGGTTCAGGCTGGCTTCGAAATACGGGGAATTCAACGCGGAGCAGATATTTGATGTCGGAGATATTGTTCAGCAGGAATCTCCTCTTTGCATTGCCGGTGAGGTGTTGCAGGGATTAAAAAAACCAGGCGATTGTTCTGCCTTCGGCCGGGAATGCAAGCCGGAGCACCCACTAGGCGCCCCGATGGTCAGCTCCGAAGGCGCCTGCTCGGCTTACTACAGGTTTAAAAAAACAGAAGGCATGGAAACCTAAGTTCCCGGTCAAAAGGTTCCAAACTAAAAGGTTCCAAACTAAAAGGTTCCAAACTAAAAGGTTCCAAACTAAAAGTTCCAAACTAAAAGTTCCAAACTAAAAGTCCCAAACCTTAAGCGATGGATTTTCAACTGAATTGTCCCATTCCCATCTCCGAGTACCCTGTCATCACGATGGCCCATGGCAGCGGGGGTGTACTCTCGCACCAGTTGATCGATAAGATGTTCCGCCCCGCGTTTTCCAATGAGCAGCTGGATGCCGGGCATGATGGAGCGGTCCTTGCATCCGGATCCGGGGAGATGGCTTTTACCACCGATTCCTTTGTGGTCAAGCCCATTTTTTTCCCCGGGGGAAATATAGGGGACCTTGCTGTTAATGGTACGGTTAACGATCTTGCCTGTTGCGGCGCCACACCGGAATACCTTTCGGTTGGTATGATCCTGGAAGAGGGATTGCCTATGGAAGACCTCTGGAAGATCGTGCTTAGCATGAAGGAGGCGGCCGGCAAGGCAGGGGTCAGTATCGTAACCGGTGACACCAAGGTGGTGGATCATGGGAGCGGGGACCAGATCTTTATCAATACATCAGGCCTTGGCAGGGTAAGGGAAGGTGTCAGGATCGATCCTTCCAGTTGCAGGCCCGGCGATGTGATCATCCTGAGCGGGTATATCGGGGATCATGGTGTGGCCATCATGTCGGCTCGCGAGGGACTCGAATTTGAGACCGGCATCGAATCCGATTCCGCGCCTCTCAACGGGTTGGTTGATGCAATCCTGGATGCGAGCACAGGAATTTCCGTTCTGAGAGATCCAACACGTGGTGGTGTGGCCACCACCCTGAATGAAATTAGCCGCTCTTCCGGTGTTGGCATGGTTCTCGATGAGAAAGCGATCCCCGTGCGTAAGGAAGTACAGGGAGCCTGTGAGATACTCGGGCTGGATCCCCTGTATATTGCCAATGAGGGTAAACTGCTTGTCATAGTTCCTGAAAGCGAAGCCGGCAGGGTTCTGGAGGCGATGCAAAACCATTCCATGGGAACCCATGCGGCCATTATCGGCAAATTGACCGGGGATCACCCTTCGGTAGTCAGAATGACCACATCTATCGGATCCGGCAGGATCATCGACATGCTGACAGGGGAACAATTACCAAGGATTTGTTAAGGCAGGTTATTTATGGTTTCAACAGGATTTTGAGGGCGTTTTCTTCCTTCCTGTCAAAGATCTCATACGCTCTGGGTCCCTCCCTGAGGGGAAGTTCATGGCTGAACATAAGATCCAGGTCCCATTTCCAGTCCTCCAGTTTCGGCAAAAGGATATCCATATAATACCGGGCCGGACAACGCCCTGTCCTGAACGTTAGATTTATATCGTATGCATCAACGGGACTGAAGGAAAAATCATGGGAAGTATGGACCCCGACTGTTGAGATGATCCCTCCCGGACGGACGAGTTTTATGGCCAGGTCCTGGGCCACGGGACTTCCGACAGCTTCCATAACCGCTTCAGCCCCGATCCCATGTGTTTTCTCCATTATGTACAGAACCGGGTTTTCATTCAGGTGCCATGCGACGGCACCCAGCCGGTTGGCCATTTCAAGCCTCTCGGGCACTGTGTCAATAGCGACTATATGCTGTGCTCCCTGTTCAAATGCACTCATGATGGTGAGCAAGCCTACAGGCCCGCATCCGATCACGACATTGAGTCCGCCGGGCCTGATCTCTGCATTGTCCGCACAGAAGTATCCGGTCGACAGAACATCTCCGGTCAGCAGGGCATGCTTCTCGCTAATTCCTTCCGGGATGTTTACCAGGGTAGCATCCGCATGGGGCACTTTCACGTATTCGGCCTGGGCACCCTGTAGTCCCATTTCACCTTCCACCCATCCGAAAAGCTGCCCGTTTATGCACCTTGCCGTAAGCCCGATATCGCAGAAATAGCATTGTCCGCAGTTGCTGGTAAAGGGACTCACCACCCGGTCCCCTTTGCTGAAATTCCTGACTTCCTTCCCGGTTGCCACCACTTCTCCGGTGAATTCATGTCCCAT
>JAUVKJ010000016.1 GCA_030592145.1 Bacteroides sp. | reverse complement strand
AACCATTGCTGATTTCAAGGCCAACTTCGACGATCATGCCGCCCAGCTGATCAGGATCGACACGGTTGACCTTACAGAGACCGGCAGTTTTGCAAACGGCGATCAGATTGATATCGCCAGGGCTGCGGATACCAGCATTCTGATGGTCCATTTCTACGATACGGATCTGACGGGGTCTGTGATCCCGGAAAAAGCCAATGTCACCGGGATTGCCTACTGGCACTACAGCGAGGCTAAAATCGCTCCCAGGTTCAAGGCGGATGTTGAAAAAGTTGAGATCATCCCTGAAAAGGTTAGCGACATCCTCTCTGGCAATATGATGCGGGTCTACCCGAATCCAAGCTCAGGAATGTTCACGTTTGAACTGAGAATGGATGGCATTTCCGACCTGGAGATCGAGATCTTCTCGCTGAACGGGAAGATGGTTTACCGGAATGCCTACAGATCTGTATCGGCTGTTCACGAGCAGATCGACCTAAGGAATATGGCACGAGGCATGTATTTGCTCAGGGTGCGGACCGCTGATGAGGTCTCCGTGAGCAAACTTGTGATCCGGTAATTCCAAGCATAAACTCACTTGATAAAGAAGAGGCTGTCTCAAAAGAGGCAGCCTCCTCTGTTTTTCTGAGGGATACTTTTTCGCTTCCAAAGTATCCCTCAGAATTAATTAAAAGAGGACTTTTGAGACATCCCCTTTTTCGTGCCAGAAAAAGACGAGTTTTCCTTCAGATACTAAGGGTTCTAAGGAGACCGAAAAAGTAAATCATTCGGACGGATTTAGGACCTTAATAAAGGAATAAACTTGGAGAGAATATGACGGATGACCCGAATTCAAAACCATCTCATTTGCATCCAGAGACTCAATTGCTATTTGATTACTGCCACGAAAAGGATTATTTGTGAAATATATCCAGACTACATCATCATATTGATTAATTATGAATACTTCTCCACTTGCAACAATTCTGGTGCAATATTCTATAATTCAGCGGGATACCCGTATTGCTTTTACCTTCGTAATATTTTAAAGTGATAAAAAAATGTCTTTATTCCCAGAGATATTTCTTTGGATCTCTTTATCATAATGTTTTATCTGCTGGGTGTAAAGAAACTCTCTCATCGGCACAGTACTTTTAATAATTCGGGATTCTCTTAGTGAATTGATGTACTCTTGTTTATCTTCCTTGTGTATAATAGCCGGTGTCAGCCCGTGGTACAGGAGAATGTAATTCATCATCAAGCGTGAAACCCTGCCGTTACCGTCAGCAAATGGATGAATTGACACAAGGTCAAAGTGAAAGTCAAAAGCAAGATCATATATGTCAACAGTATTTGATACGGTGTTGATTTTTCCGTCAAGCTTATTACATTGATCCTGTACCAAACCCTCTACTTTTTGATAGGAAGGAAAAGTCGTGGTTCCGGCGAATACCGAAACTTTTCGGTATTCGCCTTTCGATGAATTAAAATTTCCTCCCATGGAAGAAACAGGACCGCCCGTGTTGTGCATTACCCTGGCGGAAACAGCCCTTATAAAAGCGGGGTTTACTGCTTTTTGGGCTTTCGCCTCACCGAAAATAAAGCACAATGCGTTGTAGTGGTCCTTTTCCATGAGTGAATGCTCAAGCGGTTTCCCTTTTGGGGTTTTTCCTTCGTCAAGCAGCAGGAGGGATTCATCCTCAGTCAGACTTGAACCTTCTATAGCTGTTGAATGATGGCTTAAGGACATGAGGCTGTACTTCTCCCAATTGATGGCTTCATGAAGCCTCAATCGCAGGAACTCAGTCCTTTTTTGCTCAAACAGCTTAAGCGTTTTTTTCACTTTATCAGTTTTCTTTAATCAATATAAAGGTAAACAAATAAGTTGTGCCTGATAAATTATCAAATCGAATGATTCAGCAAATTATGCAGCGGCATTTCAATATCCTTAAAAAGTTGTTTATTTTCAAGATTCCAAAAATGAAACAAATGAAACACCTGGCCTGCATGCTCACCCTGGTTATCATCCTTGTACCCGGCGTGGATGCACAGGATACCCTGAAAAGCAGCACATTCTCCGGGTTGAAATGGAGAAGCATCGGTCCGGCAATGACCTCGGGGCGGATAGCGGATTTTGCAGTAAACCCCTGCAATCCTAAAGAATACTATGTTGCTGTGGCTGCCGGACATGTCTGGAAGACCGAAAATGCAGGCATTACCTGGAAACCGGTATTCGACGATAATGGTGTTTACGCCACAGGTGTGGTTACCATGGATCCCGGAAACCATAATGTGGTCTGGGTTGGAACCGGCGAGAATAACCACCAACGTGCCATAGGCTACGGAAACGGTGTCTGGAAATCGGTCGACGGGGGCAAGTCCTTCGAGAATGTGGGACTAAAAGAATCACGTCAGATCGGGGGGATCGTGATTGACCCGCTAAATTCGGACATTGTTTTTGTTGCTGCCGAGGGTTCTATATGGGGACCCGGAGGTGATCGCGGGATTTACAAAACGACCGACGGCGGGAAAAACTGGAAAAAAGTACTTGAGATAAGTGAAAACACGGGCGTGAACAACATTGTAATCGATCCCAAACGCCCGGATATCATGTACGCCACTTCAGAGCAGAGGCGCAGGCATGTGTTTACCAAGATCGGAGGCGGACCAGAATCGGCGGTTTACAAATCAACCGACGGTGGCGAGACCTGGAGGAAGATCATGAAGGGTTTGCCCAAGGTCCACATCGGGGGGATGGGCATTGATGTTTCACCGGCCTGTCCCGACGTGGTTTACCTTATCATGGAAGCAGCCGAAGATAAAGGCGGATTCTTCAGATCTGCCGACCGTGGGGAATCCTGGACCAGGGTATGCAGTCACCATAGCAGCGGACAGTATTATAACGAGATCGTATGCGATCCCAACCATGTGGATGTGGTTTATTCAACGGAAACCTATACAAAGGTGAGCCGTGACGGGGGAAAGACCTGGACAAACCTCGGAAATGACCAGCGTCATGTCGATGACCATGCCCTGTGGATCGATCCGGCTGACTCCGGGCATCTCCTCATAGGTGGTGACGGCGGGATCTACGAAAGTTTTGACGGCGGCAAGAAATGGGATTATAAACAAAACCTGCCGGTCACCCAGTTTTACAGGGTTATGGTTGATAATGACCGGCCTTTCTATAATGTATATGGAGGAACCCAGGATAACAACACGCTGGGCGGACCTTCCCGGAATACAAGCAGTTTTGGTGTGACCAGTGATGACTGGAAATCCATCCTCGGTGGCGATGGATTCTGGATTGCTGTTGACCCGGACAACCCCGACATTGTTTACTGTGAATGGCAGTACGGTAACATGACGCGCTATGACCGTAAAAGCGGTGAAAGCACCAGCATCAAACCCCGGCCCCGTAAAGGGGAGGATTCTTTCAAATGGAACTGGGACACGCCACTGATTGTCAGTCCCCATAAAGGAACCCGGCTCTACACGGGGGCCAACAAGATCTTCCGCAGCGAAGACCGTGGAAATACATGGAACGTGATCAGTGATGATGTAAGCGCACAGATCGACCGTGACAGCTGGCCTGTTATGGGACATTACTGGAGCACTGATGCTGTAGCAAAGGATGTTTCCACTTCCCTCTTTGGAATGGCCGTATCACTGGTTGAATCTCCTGTTAAGGAAGACCTGCTTTTTGTGGGTACCGACGACGGGGTTATTTCCGTAACGGAAAATGCAGGTGAAAACTGGACACAAACTAAAACCTTCCCGGGAGTGCCGGCCAATACCTATGTCAGCGATATCCTGGCAGACAAATTTGACGAGAACGTGGTCTATGCCGCATTCAATAACCATAAGCGTGACGATTTCAAACCCTATGTGCTGAGAAGTTCCGACAAGGGGAAAACATGGACCCCGATCAGCAATAACCTTCCGGAGAACGGGGCTGTGTGGACCATCGTGCAGGATCATGTAAGCCCTGACCTGCTGTTCGTGGGAACAGAATTCGGGGTACATTTTTCCATTGACGGCGGAATGGAATGGGTGGCGATGAAATCCGGACTTCCCCCCAACGCAGTCAGGGATATTGTTATCCAGGAGAGGGAGAACGACCTGGTCATCGCGACCTTCGGACGCGGATTCTATATCCTGGATGATTATACTCCCCTGCGTAAATTCAAAAAAGAAATGCTAAAGCAGGAAGCCCTTATTTTTCCCGTAAAGGATGCAAAAATATTTGTACAGACCGGTGGCAAATACGGACAGGGTTCAAACTTCTATGCAGCGAAAAATCCGGAGTACGGAGCTACATTCACATACTATATCAAGGATGTACCTGAAACCCTGAAAGCAAAACGCCAGGAGAGGGAGAAAGAACTTTTCAAGGCAAAGAAACCAATTCCCCAACCAGGTATTGAGGAACTCCGGGCAGAGAAAAAGGAAACAGAACCCTACCTGGTATTCAGCATCAAGGATGCAGGCGGAAGGGAGATACGTAAACTGACGGCCAAGGCTGCAAAGGGGATCCGGAGGATCACATGGGACCTCAGCTATCCTTCACTCAGGCCGGTGAGCACCACTACCGAAAAGTTTACACCCGTGGCATCAAAACCAGCTTCCGGAAGAAGAAGAGGGATGAGCGGAATGATGGTAATGCCTGGCAATTACAGTGTAAGCCTCTCAATGCATACACGTGAGGGTGTAAAAGAACTGGTTACGGATGTGCCATTTAAAGCCGGGGCCCTGAATCTTGCCACACTTCCGGCAGAAAACAGGGAAGAACTGCTGGCCTTCCGGACAAAGGTATCTGAACTTGCAAGTACCATGAATGCAGCCGAAAATTTTGCAGCCGACCTGCAGAAAAAAGTTGTGCTGATCAGGCAAACCCTGCATAACACAGCCGGGACTTCGCAGGAGCTTATGAGCAGGGCGGCAGACATTGAGCATAAGCTGGAAGACATCATATTTATTTTTGAAGGACGTGAGGCAAAGGCAAGCTGGGAAGAAATACCTCCCTCACCCATGCCATTGAACAGGCGGCTGATGTCAATCGTATATGCTTCAATGAGCACTACTTCAGAGACAACGCAAACACAATCAGAAAATTACGAGATCCTGAAAGAAGAAGTGCCACCTGTGATCGAGGCTTTAAAATCCATCAACCAGGAGGTAAAGGAACTGAACGATGAACTGGATGCGATAGGTGCTCCATGGACCCCCGGACGGATCCCGGACTTGCAATAATCTCAGCATTTATAACGTTTTAAGGCTGTCTTATGGCATTTAATATCCTTATAACAGTAGCTTATTAAAAAAAGTTGTAAATTTAGCGGTTGGCAAGTATGAAATTAATCTCAATACTCATGAAGAAGGCAAAAGCTGTACTGGTCTTAATAGTTGTTGTGCTGGCAATAGCATCGATTTCCTGCAATAGAAAACATTGTCCGGCCTACACAAAAGCTGATACCGAACAGGTTCAGAGAGGATAGGAAGGCATCCTTCCCTGCCCTGCTCTGTTTGCTCTCAGCCTTCCATAGATGGTTCAGGGATTTCCATACAATTATATTTGTTAACGGGCGTTCATATTCCACAAAGCAATAGATGAAAAAGTGGGTACTGGGCATATGGTTATTCCATCTGGCTGGAGGTTTCCTTCTTGCACAGGGAGGTCTGGTAAAAAACCCCCGAATCTTTTACAGGAATGAGAAATCAATAGGGATTTTACTGAACTCGAATGGATGGGGGGTCAGCGGGCGTTACGCTAAACGCCTGAATGCCAGGAATAAGACCATATACGAGGTTGATTTTGCCAACATAAAACATTCCAAAGAGATAAAGATCACCAATTACTATTACAATAACCGGAGTTTCGTTTTTGGCAAGACAAATCTTTTCCTCAATTTCAGGGGTGGATGGGGGAAACAAAAGGAGATATTCAGAAAAATTGACCGCGGCGGCATTTCCATACGCAGGTATTTCTCTATAGGGCCCGTCATCGGGATCCTTAAGCCAATCTATTACGAGGTATTCAAAGCAGGAGACAACAATCATTATTACATAGTTGAAGAGAAGTTCAACACCTCCACACACCAGGGCAATATTAACGGCAGGGCTTCCTTCTTCAGGGGATGGGATGAAATTTCTGTTGTACCGGGAGGATATGGAAGATTTGGGATGTCATTCGAATACAGCACCAGCGATATCTCCATTCATGCCATTGAAACCGCGGTCAGCCTTGATCTCTTCCCCAAACGCATGGAGATCATGGCCACCGAGAAGAGCAGCTTCTATTTCCTGACCCTGTCGGTTAGTTACCGCTTTGGCAAGGTAGTGGATGCCAGGGGAATTGTTAAGGAGGACAACCTGGTTTACTGAACTTTCCCCGGCTGAAATAATTCTTAATTTCTTCATGCACAAGTCTTGAAGAATTCCTTATTAATGTATAAGTTTGCATTTCTTAAAAAATGAGTTAACCAATTAATAGATTATTATCATGGCAAAAATCAAAGTTGCAATCAATGGATTCGGGAGAATCGGAAGGAATGTTTACAAGCTTGCGCTCAAGCATCCGGAACTGGATATCGTCGGGATCAATGACCTGACAGACACCAAAACCCTTGCTCACCTGTTAAAGTATGATTCAACCCAGGGCAGGTTTAAGGGTGAAGTATCCTACGATGATGAATCCATCGTTGCAAACGGTATGAAAACAAAGGTAACGGCAGACCGGAGTCCTGCTGACATCAAATGGGCTGAAACTCCCGATGTAGTGATTGAATCAACCGGTGTGTTCAGGGAAAAAGAAAATCCCAGGGGCGGCTATGGCGACCACCTGAAGAACGGAGCCAGAAAAGTTATCCTCACGGTACCTTCAAAGGACGAGATCGATAATATGATCGTCCTGGGTGTGAACGACGATGACCTCAGGCCGGAAGACCAATGTGTTTCCAACGCATCCTGCACCACCAACTGCCTGGCTCCCGTAGCAAAGGTACTGAATGACAGCTTCGGCATTGAATCCGGGTTCATGACGACCATCCACTCCTATACAAACGACCAGATGCTCCTCGACGCTCCCCACTCAGACCTGAGAAGGGCACGTTCAGCCGCCGTATCACAGATCCCAACTACAACAGGTGCAGCCAAAGCCGTAGGTAAGGTTATTCCCGGGCTGAAAGGCAAGATGGACGGGCTGGCTATAAGGGTTCCCACTCCGACCGGTTCACTGGTCGACCTGGTAGCCGTTCTTAAGAAAGAAGTTACCATTGATGAAATTAATGCTGCAATGAAGGCCGCGGCAGAAGGACCCATGAAAGGAATTCTTGAATATACCGAAGATCCGATCGTATCGGTTGATGTAATCGGAAGTACCTATTCCAGCATTTTCGATGCAGGCAGCACGATGGTAAACGGTAAAATGATCAAGGTTTTATCCTGGTACGACAATGAATGGGGTTACTCATGCAGGGTTGTTGACCTGATCTTGAAACTGTTCTAAATCCCAACAGTATACCAAAAAGAGGCTGTCTCAAAAGGGGCGGCCTCTTTTTTTGTCCCCTTTTGAGTTCTGATATTGATTAAAACTCTTCCTCATCTTCCTCCTCTTCCTCTTCTTTAATTCCTCTCAACTCAAAAGGAAGATTCACCGTATTCCTGTAATGCTCGCCCAATTCCTCTATAGACTCGTCATCCAGTTCATAACACCAGATCACCCGGATGTTTTTTCCTGCAGATGCATATTGCTGAAGATCCCTGAGAAGTTCAAGGATGTACTTGGAAGACCCGCTGTTCGCATATTCAAGCTGAAATTCCAGCTCAGTATCCTGGTTCGTTTCACTGAAATATCGCTCAAGCCAATGGAAGACACGTTCGTAAAACTCCGAGGGATCTTCCGGAATGGACCGGCCTTTTATTTTCAGCTTGCCAGTATCGGCATTGAAACTGATTAATGGTGTATTGGCCGTCGGTCGTATATCTATGTTTTCCATTTAATCAAATTTACGCATTTTCTTTCTATTCGTAATGCAAGGCAAGAATCGGGTCCAGCTTGCTGGCCTTTTGTGCGGGATAGTAACCGGAAATAACGCCTACCAGGAAGCAAAGAACCACCCCAAGGAGGATCCAGCCCCATGGAATAAAGAAGGATGTTCCTACCACCATGCTCACCAGGTTGCCGACCATAATCCCGAGCACAATTCCGATGGCTCCTCCAATCTGCCCGATCAGAACTGCTTCAAAAAGGAATTGCTGTTTAATGGTCATGGCTTTTGCGCCAATCGCCTTCCGTATACCAATTTCGCGGGTCCTTTCAGTCACCGAAACCAGCATGATATTCATCAGGCCGATGACCGCTCCAAAAAGGGTGATCACTCCAATGAGGGTAGCCGCAATGGTTACAAACTTCAGGTTCTCAAGCATCATGTTCGCGATGCTGTCACTGCGATTGATATGAAAATCTGATTCATCCCTGACATCCAGGTTCCGGACCTGCCTGAAAACGCCTTCGGCTTCTCCCATGGCAGGCTCCATCAGGGTTTGGTCCATCGGTGTCACATTGATAGAATACCTCATTCTCGGTCGTGAGAAGTACTGCCTCACATTGGTATAAGGCAGTATGCAGAGGCGATCGCTGTCCCCTCCCATCGAAGACCCCCTTTCTTTCAGGATACCGATCACCTTATAACGCCCGTTCCCGATAGTGATCACCTTACCCAGGGCTTTCTCATTCTTCTCAAAAACCTTGCTTACGATCCCATTTCCGATCAGTGCGTAGTTCCGGTTCATAATGACTTCCTGGGCAGAGAAGTTCCGTCCCTCGTCTAATTCATAACCTGCCGTGTTCAGATAATTCTCATCACCCCCGATGACCATTACATTGGGATGTGATTTCAGGGATTTATGTTTAACGGTGGCTATTCCTGTGGCCCTTGTCCAGATGGACACATCAGCGGGAAAATCATATAAATCCTTGAATTTATGCGCCTCCCTGTATGAGATGTAGTCATAGTTCCTTCTCCTTTCCCGCTGTCCCCCGAAATGCACATTGATCGACCTGCTTTCAACGGAAAAAGTATTGGCTCCCATGCGGGAAAATTCTTCTGTAATAGAACCGCTGATTGCATCAATGGCAGTGAGTATCCCGACAAGGGCCATGATCCCGAAGCCGATTATCAGCATCGTAAGGATCGATCTGAGCATATTGGCACGGATGGACCTCATGCTGATTCGAAGGTTTTCTGCAAAAAGATTTATCAACTTCATAAACAACTGTAAATTAAAACTTTCAGAAGCCGTACCAACACTTTTTTCAATATATAAAAGTACAAAATAATAAATAACCCGTGCATCTTATTCAATTAACAATTAAATTTGTCAGTCTGTCTTAAATCTATAAATTATTCCTGATATGATATTTGACATTGATATGATCCGCTCGGTTTATGCGGATTTTCAGGCCAAAACAGACCTGGCGAAAAAACACCTCAACAGGCCTCTTTCCCTTGTTGAAAAGATCCTCTATTCCCACCTTGACAGTGAACAGGAACTGAAAGATTTCACAAGGGGTGAAGACTATGTATACTTCAACCCGGACAGGGTGGCCATGCAGGATGCAACGGCCCAGATGGCCATGCTCCAGTTTATGCAGGCCGGCAAGGATAAGGTGGCGGTTCCCTCTACCGTTCACTGTGACCATTTGATCCTGGCCCGGGAGGGAGCGGTCAAAGATCTTGCAAACTCACGCCGGTTGAATGAAGAAGTTTTTGATTTCCTCGAATCGGTCTCCAGTAAATACGGCATAGGATTCTGGAAACCGGGGGCAGGGATCATCCACCAGGTAATCCTGGAAAATTATGCTTTCCCCGGGGGAATGATGATCGGAACGGACTCCCACACGGTGAATGCAGGTGGACTTGGAATGGTGGCTGTCGGTGTCGGCGGAGCGGATGCCGTCGATGTCATGGCTGAAATGCCCTGGGAACTGAAATTCCCCAAACTAACAGGCGTAAAACTCACCGGGCGGCTGAACGGATGGACCTCCGCCAAGGATGTGATCCTGAAGGTGGCAGGCATTCTCACGGTGAAAGGCGGCACAGGGTACATCCTGGAATATTTCGGTGAAGGGGCACAAAGCATTTCCTGTACGGGTAAAGGTACCATATGCAACATGGGGGCGGAGATCGGGGCAACCACCTCAGTCTTTGGGTACGACAAAAAAATGTCGGAATACCTGGCCAGTACCGGCCGGGAGGAGATCGCGTCCGAAGCCGACAGAATAGCCGGATACCTTACGGGCGACCCGGAGATTTATGCAGATCCGGAAACATGGTTCGACCAGGTGATCGAGATCGATCTCTCCGAACTGGAACCTTATATCAACGGCCCGTTTACGCCGGATAAGGCCTGGCCTCTGTCAGAATTTGCCGCCGCTGTCGAGAAGAATGAGTATCCTGCCAGGCTGGAGGTCGGTCTGATAGGTTCCTGTACCAACTCTTCCTACGAAGACATTACACGGGCTGCTTCCATTGCCAGGCAGGCTCTTGAAAAGGGACTAAGGGCCAGGTCGGAATTTACCATTACACCGGGATCCGAACTGGTCAGGTATACCATGGAGAGAGACGGATTGCTGAAGATATTCGAGGACATCGGAGGCGTGGTCCTGGCCAATGCATGCGGACCCTGCATCGGGCAATGGGCCAGGCATAACGCAGACAAGCTTGAAAAAAACTCCATCCTGACATCGTTTAACCGGAATTTCGCGAAACGCAACGACGGCAATCCCAAAACCCATGCCTTTGTGGCCTCTCCCGAAATCGTTACCGCGCTGGCCATCGCCGGTGATCTCAGATTTGATCCCAGGAAGGATACCCTGATGAATGATAAGGGCGAAGAGGTTTCCCTGTCGGAACCTGCCGGATTGGAACTTCCCCCCAAGGGATTTGAAGTGGAAGATAAGGGTTATGCCGCCCCGGCTGATGACGGATCCCGGATAGAGATCAATGTCGACCCCGGGTCCGAAAGACTACAGCTCCTGGAAGGATTCTCCGCCTGGAACGGGAAGGACCTGCGTGACCTGAAACTCCTGATAAAGGTAAGCGGCAAATGCACGACCGATCATATTTCCATGGCAGGTCCATGGCTGAGGTACCGGGGACACCTGGACAATATTTCGAATAACCTGATGATAGGAGCCGTAAACATTTTCAACCAGAAGGCCAATTCAGTGAAAAACCAGCTTTCAGGCGCATATACCACGGTACCCGATACAGCCCGTGCCTACAAGAAAGCCGGGTTCCAAAGCATTATTACCGGCGACGAGAACTACGGGGAGGGATCTTCCCGTGAACATGCCGCCATGGAACCCAGGCACCTGGGTGTAAGCGTTGTACTGGTTCGTTCATTTGCCAGGATCCATGAAACCAATCTTAAGAAACAGGGAGTCCTGGCCCTTACTTTTACAGATAAGGCAGATTACGAGAAGATCCGGGAAGATGACAGCATTGAAATAACCGGCCTCGATGGATTTACTCCCGGGCGTACACTGACGGTAAGGCTTCATCATTCCGACGGAACCACCGCTGAGTTCCCGGTGAACCATACCTATAATGAGAAACAGATCGGATGGTTCAGGGCAGGATCTGCATTAAACCTTATCAAGCACGCAAACCGGTAAGGAACCCGGACAGGAAAATAAAAGGCATCCAATGCTGCAAAAGACCATTTTATGGCTGGAATCACACCTGGGTACCTGTTCGTTTAAGGAGCATGTGGGACTGGAATGTCCGGGCTGCGGGATCCAGCGAAGTTTAATCGCCCTGCTGAAAGGGGAGGTACTGGAAAGCATTCTGCTCTTCCCTGCCCTCCTTCCCCTGATTGCCATGTTCGCCTTCCTCGGGATTCACCTGGTCTTTAAACTGAAACATGGCGCACTGGTACTCAAGATCTTCTACATCGCAAATATTTTCCTTATCCTTTCTGGCTATATCTATAAAATAATCATCCATTAACGAAACTACAATTATGGTAACAACAGAGCAAAACACAGAAAAAGCACCTGTAGCGCCCATCGTCAGGGTCCCCATCCCAAATTCCCAGGGCATCCTTATCCTGGGCATATTTTCCCTGGTAACCACATTTTGCTGCGGTGGTATCGGCTTCGTCGGACTCGCACTGGGCATAATCGCTGTCGTCATGTCACCCAAAGCATTAGATATGTATGAACAGAATCCCAGAGCCTATACGGAAGGATCCTTTAAAAACGTGAATGCCGGCAGGATCTGCGGGATCATCGGGATCGTTGTCAACGGTGTGCTGATCATAGCGGGGATCATCTACCTGATTCTCTTTGGAGCGGGACTGACAGCCTTTTTCAGTTCCTTCCCCTGGGAAGACTACATTTAGTATGCATGCATGGATCTTTCGGAGCGCATAGAGGCTTTTGCAAAACTGGGTGAATATCTGAAAAAAAACCTCCGCGATGCAAAGGATGTGCTGCCTTCCCCCGGCATCCGGGGGGAGGATTTATTCTCTGACACCGGACTGCTACGGATCACCGGGGAGGCAAGAGAGCTAAACCCCTGGTTTATACCCTGCTTTGTTCATCATGCCCTGGCTGAAACAACCCGGATCCTTGAAAGGAAAAACCTGCTGGCATGGACCGGCAGGTATCCCCGGGCAGTATTCCATCCCCCGGAACCATCGGTGGTTAGTACCATCCTGGCCGGGAATATACCACTGGCCGGTTTTCATG